>CAYXQG010000040.1:0-10651 GCA_964467405.1 uncultured Acetatifactor sp.
CCCCTGATTCCGCCGTGAGAGGGCGGCGTCTTAACCGCTTGACCAACGAGCCATAAGTGCTTTCGAACCTTCGTACTTTTCTTCTGTACGTCGAGCACTTGTTTATAATAATACAATGTCGGATAAATTGCAAGTACTTTTTTCAAATTTTTTAATTTTTTTGAATTTTTGTTGCAGTTTTAATGATTTTAAGGTCCTCAGAGGTACAAATCTCATCACTGTACCTGGCTTTTTCATAAATTTTCTGCACAGAAGCATCCTCTAAAGGCTCACAGCACTCTCCTGCCGTACGATAATTCAGATATCTATAATCCTTCTCCCCGCCTTCTGCATGGTTAAGCTGCAATATCTTTTTTCGGAAGGTTCTGCGGATCTTCTCCTTCGTATCCCAGAATGCAAACCATCTGCGTTCAGATGCACTCTTTTGCCTATCCCTTACCTCTGCGCTGCAGCTCTCTCTGATATCCATATAGGAGTCGATCACCTTATCCTGCATATTAAAATTCCTTCTGAAATTATCCCGCAGATATCTGAAACCATATCGCAATCCGTAAAGAACTGCCATAACAATTGCCACCACTGCCGCTGCTATAAGGATGATCTCTAAGATCTGCCAGATAATTCCTGCACCGCTCCCTGCACCAATCCCGTAATCTTCAATGGGAGCTGCTGAGGCCTGCGGCGTCTCTGCCGGTGTTTCCTCTTTTCCCGGGCCGATCAAAATTCTAAGCAGGAAAAAGAATGCCCTGGCGATCAAAAGTAAAACTGCCTCCAGCCACTCCATATGGGAGGAAAGAAGCATAAGGAATGCTGCCAGACCTGCAAAAACAAGAATCTGTCTGACACCGGTACGAAGAATTGCCTTCTCCGGTATATTGGCCGCACTGCTTTCATTAAAGACCAGAAAACTTAAATATTGATCCAGATAATAATACAAAAAATAAAATACAAAATATGCCAGTATTGCTAACAGATAATATTGGCTCCAGTCCCTGTTCTGTATATAATCGTGAAACAGCAGGGTGACACCGCCTATCCCACAGGCTGCTACAGGCGGAATGGGATCATCCCAACCCTTTTTGCCGGTGGGTACTTCCTCTGTAATACTTGCATCCCAATCGCTTCCGATCCCTCTTGCACCATCTGTATGATCAAATATCGTCATCACCTTTCCTGCATCATCGGAAAAGGACTCCCTTACCGGATTATCATATCCTGCCTTTGCAGACAGCTTCAGCTGCAGTGAATTAAGTGTATACCATAAAACCAGTATGCCCAGTATTACCCTGACCAGCTCATCCTCTATAGGAAGCAGTACAGCTATCGCAAAAAGAAACAGATGAATCAGAAAAAACAGGTTAAAACGCTTCACATGAATACGGATCCAGCAAAAAAGAAGGGGAATGATACTTACCGCGATCCAAAGTCCAAGCTGCGGTGTTTCTCTTTCTACCAGCCCCATTAATGTAATTGCAAAAAAGATCGCTACCCAGTGATTCATCTGTGTAACCAGTATTTCCTTTAGCCATTCCAGTTTTCTGCGACTCATCCTGTCTCCTGCCTTCCTGCTGTTTTATCAGTTCTTTTTATCCCGGATATGTATGAATTTGATCTTATCCTGTAACAGATCCGAAATTTCAGGCTCTTCCTTTTCCTCTACCGGACAATACCACCGATAGGATATGCCTGCCTTCGTACATTCCTTCAGAAGCTTTATATAATCTTCATATGCATTAGGTGCTATGAAGATAGTCATACAACCCTTTGCATCCTCCAGAATATTCTTTTCATACAAATCTGCAAAGGGCAGATACTCTGTGCTGAGTCTTGCCAGTCCCTTGCCGATCTGTTCTCCCTGTCCGGCTCCTGCACCCGCACTGATCTGCAGCGGTTTACCTGTTATAATATCCTTACCGTTTGCATACAGGGCTACACGGATTCCCTGTGATAAGAAATATTCGGACATTCCCATTGCCATCTGCAGACCGGCCTCCACTGCATCCTCTTTTTTCAGAATGCCTTCATCCTCCATATTGATATATATACGGATCGTCTGCAAGGCAGTATAATTTTTCTGGTTTACCTTTAAGGCACCTGTTTTGGCTGTTGCCTTCCAGTTTACGCTGCGGATATCATCATAGGGCTGATATTCCCTGATTCCCCTGTATTCAAAGGGATCCTCTAACATATGCCTTTTTGCTAAGACCTCGCCGTTTAACTGCTGCAGGGAAAGTCGAAATTCCCTGCTGTCAAAGGCCTTTGGATATACATAAAGATAACACTCTTCCTGACTGCTTTTTACCATCTGTGCGGAAAAAAACAGATCAGAGCCAACCATATCAATACCATTGATACAATAATATCCCCTCTTTTTTGCTACGAAGGAAAGCTTTCTGGTGATACGCTCCATGCTGCCGATCTGAAATACATCATTCCGATAATACTGATCCGTGGTCTTGGACCCAAGTTCATCGGAAAATTCCAAATTTCTGGAGGTTTGAAACTTCACCTTCAGCATAGGTAACGGCAGGCGCTTGCGATTCTCGATCACCTCTAAAACCTCTCCCGTAGTTCCCTCCTTCATGCCTTTCTTAGAAAAGGAAACGGAAACACTTAGCGCCTTGTCCCAAAGTTTCTTATACAAATACCGCTGCAAAAAGATCAGGCAGAATGCGATAATGCCTATTCTAAAAACGATCATGCGCTGAAATCCTCAGTAGGCACCTGAATGCCCTCTAAAATACGTTCGATGAAAGCCCTGCTCTCATCCTGTTTACCGTAACCCATTACTACACGATGTGCAAGCACGGGCACTGCAAGCTTCTTTACATCATCCGGAGTGGCAAAGCTTCTGCCCTGTAAATAAGCATAGGCCTTTACACAGCGCAGATATGCCAGGGTTCCTCTGGGACTGACACCCATTTGTACATTTTCATCCTCCCTGGTAGCTGCCACAATATCTACCATATATTCCATAACACATTGATGGACAAAAATATCCTCGATCGCCTTCTTGGCCTGTTCCAGCTCTTCCTTGGTCAGAACAGCTGTTAACTGTGCAAGAGGCTCACTTTTATTATATTTTTCCAGGATACGGCGTTCCTCTTCCTTACTGGGCAGTCCCATGGAAAGCTTCATCATGAAACGGTCCATCTGTGCCTCGGGAAGCGGGAAGGTACCTGCTGTCTCAACAGGGTTCTGGGTTGCAATGACAAAAAACGGTTCTCCTGCCGGATAACTTTCCCCGTCTATGGTGATCTGTCTTTCTTCCATGCATTCCAAAAGTCCGGACTGGGTTCTTGGAGTAGCACGATTGATCTCATCAGCCAATAAGATATTGGTAAAGGCAGGTCCTTTGCGAAGCACGAACTCTCCCCTCTTCTGATCATAAATGGTAAGTCCCGTAATATCTCCCGGAAGCAGATCAGGCGTAAACTGGATCCGTCCGAAGTCCACTGCCAGAGACTTTGCCAAAGACTTTGCTACCTTTGTCTTACCTGTACCCGGCACGTCCTCTAAAAGCACGTGTCCGTTTGCCAAAAGACTGGTCAGCAGTAAGGTCACTGTTTCCTCCTTGCCGATGATCACCTTACCGATGTTCTCCAATACTCTTTCTCTTAATTCATTTCCTGTCATTGTCATCCTCTTTTCTGTTTGCCCGTTGTATGCTGCGATTTGCTCTGTCTTTTAAGTGGTAGGTGCACTTCCTGCCTGATACAGCTGTGCATAAAAACCACCCTGCTTTAACAGGCTTTCATGATTGCCCTGTTCAATGATATTACCGTCCTTCATAACCAATATTACATCCGACTCTCTGATGGTTGATAAACGGTTTACCGTAACCCATTACTACACGATGTGCAAGCACGGGCACTGCAAGCTTCTTTACATCATCCGGAGTGGCAAAGCTTCTGCCCTGTAAATAAGCATAGGCCTTTACACAGCGCAGATATGCCAGGGTTCCTCTGGGACTGACACCCATTTGTACATTTTCATCCTCCCTGGTAGCTGCCACAATATCTACCATATATTCCATAACACATTGATGGACAAAAATATCCTCGATCGCCTTCTTGGCCTGTTCCAGCTCTTCCTTGGTCAGAACAGCTGTTAACTGTGCAAGAGGCTCACTTTTATTATATTTTTCCAGGATACGGCGTTCCTCTTCCTTACTGGGCAGTCCCATGGAAAGCTTCATCATGAAACGGTCCATCTGTGCCTCGGGAAGCGGGAAGGTACCTGCTGTCTCAACAGGGTTCTGGGTTGCAATGACAAAAAACGGTTCTCCTGCCGGATAACTTTCCCCGTCTATGGTGATCTGTCTTTCTTCCATGCATTCCAAAAGTCCGGACTGGGTTCTTGGAGTAGCACGATTGATCTCATCAGCCAATAAGATATTGGTAAAGGCAGGTCCTTTGCGAAGCACGAACTCTCCCCTCTTCTGATCATAAATGGTAAGTCCCGTAATATCTCCCGGAAGCAGATCAGGCGTAAACTGGATCCGTCCGAAGTCCACTGCCAGAGACTTTGCCAAAGACTTTGCTACCTTTGTCTTACCTGTACCCGGCACGTCCTCTAAAAGCACGTGTCCGTTTGCCAAAAGACTGGTCAGCAGTAAGGTCACTGTTTCCTCCTTGCCGATGATCACCTTACCGATGTTCTCCAATACTCTTTCTCTTAATTCATTTCCTGTCATTGTCATCCTCTTTTCTGTTTGCCCGTTGTATGCTGCGATTTGCTCTGTCTTTTAAGTGGTAGGTGCACTTCCTGCCTGATACAGCTGTGCATAAAAACCACCCTGCTTTAACAGGCTTTCATGATTGCCCTGTTCAATGATATTACCGTCCTTCATAACCAATATTACATCCGACTCTCTGATGGTTGATAAACGGTGTGCCACTATAAAGCTGGTACGTCCTTCCATCATACGGGAAAATGCCTTCTGAATCTGTATCTCCGTTCTGGTATCTATGGATGAGGTTGCTTCATCCAATATGAGCATGGGTGGTAAACAGAGCATTACTC
Source organism: uncultured Acetatifactor sp. (assembly GCA_964467405.1). Lineage (GTDB taxonomy): Bacteria > Bacillota > Clostridia > Lachnospirales > Lachnospiraceae > Acetatifactor. The sequence continues at coordinate 5,026 of CAYXQG010000040.1, forward strand.
TTGCGATACACAAAAGCTGCTTTTGTCCCTGGGACAGGCTGCCGCCGTCCTCCGTGATCATGGTATGGTACCCCTGGGGAAGTCTCTTGATAAAGCTGTGAGCATGTGCTGCCTTGGCTGCCTCGATAACCTCCTGCTCAGTAGCCTCCGGTTTGCCCATACGAATATTATCCAAAACAGTACCGCTTCTTAACCAGGTTTCCTGAAGCACCATTCCATAGCTGGTACGCAGACTTCCTCTGGTCATATTTCTGATATCAGTGCCGTCCACCCTGATACTGCCACTGTTAATATCATAAAAACGCATTAACAGATTGATGACCGTTGTCTTTCCGCAGCCTGTCGGTCCTACAATGGCTACTCGTTGTCCCGGCTTTACCTCCAGGCAGAAATCCTGAATCAGCTTCTTATCCGGCACATAGCTAAAGTACACATTCTCAAGTGTGATATTACCCTGTGCATCCTCTAATACCACAGCATCCTCTGCATCCGGTATCTGGGCCTCTTCCTCGATCAGCTCAAAGATTCTGGAAGCACATACCAAAGCATTCTGAAACTCAGTCACTACACCGGAGATTTCATTAAAGGGCTTGGTATACTGATTGGCATAGCTTAACAGACAGGACAGCTGTCCTACCGAGATACCGCCTTTAATCGCCACAAATGCTCCGAAAATACCCACACCTGCATATACCAGACTGTTGACAAAACGGGTAGCCGGATTGGTAATGGATGAAAAAAAGGTAGCTTTTAAGGAACAGACACCTAAACGGTCGTTGATCCTTCTGAAGCTCTCAATGGCTTCCTCCTCCTGTGAAAAGGTCTTTACTACCTTCTGATTGCCGATCATTTCCTCGATCAGTCCGGTCTGCTCTCCACGGGCCTCTGACTGCTGTTTAAACATATCGTGTGTATTCTTGGCAATAAATGCTGCCACAAAAAGGGATACCGGTGTAATACATACAACCACCAGCGTAATGGGCAGATTGGTCATAAGCATGAAAAACAAGGTACCCACTATGGTGATCACACCCGTAAAAAGCTGGGTAAAGCCCATAAGCAGACCGTCTGCAAAGGTATCTACATCTGAGATCACCCTGCTGACAATATCACCATAGGAATGTGCGTCAATATATTTTAAGGGCAGGATCTCCAGCTTTGCGAAAGCATCCTTACGGATGTCCTGCACTACATGGTAGGTAACATAATTGTTGCTGGTATTTAATACCCATTGGACTACTGCAGTCAATACCATAACTACAGCAATCTTCTTCATAATCCGGAAAATACCCGGCATATCCACCAGGCCCTTATCCACGATCAGATCCACTGCATCACCGATCAGGATAGGCACATAGAGTGTAAATGCCACAGTAAGTGCTGCAAGTACAACCGAGGCTCCCACAAAGAACCAATATTTATGAATATATCGAAGGATCTTACCCATAGTCTCCTTCTGACTTACCTTCTTCTTATCAGCCAATTGCTGCACCTCCTTCTGCCTTATCCGTCTTTCTTTCCTCAGGATACTGGGAATAATAAATTTCCTGATAAACACTGCAGTCCTTTAAAAGCTCTTTATGAGTGCCCATGCCTGCAATTTCTCCCTCTTCCAATACAATGATCTTATCAGCATGCATAATAGAGGATGCTCTCTGGGACACAATAAAAGTCGTGGGCTTTCTGTCCATCGTACGGAGTGCTTCTCTTAATTTGGCATCCGTTGCATAGTCCAGTGCTGATGCAGAATCATCCAGTATGAGAATGTCAGGCTGACGTACCAGGGCTCTGGCAATGGTCAGACGCTGTCTTTGACCGCCGGACAGATTCTTGCCGCTTTGGCTGATTTCTCCGTCCAGTCCTCCCTTGCCTTCCACTACCTCTCTTGCCTGGGCAATATCAATTGCTTTCCACATTTCTTCCTCAGTGGCATCCTTCTTTCCCCACTGCAGATTGCTGCGTATGCTTCCCTTAAATAAGACTGCCTTCTGGGGAACAACACCAACACGTTCTCTAAGCTCCTCCTCCGAAAAGGCCTTAATATCCTTTCCTTCCAGCCTGATCGTACCTTCAGTTGCCGGATAGAAGCCGGGAATCAGATTGACCAGGGAGGTCTTGCCGCAGCCGGTTCCGCCGATGATACCGACTGTCTCTGCCTTGTTCACTGTAAAATGCATATCATGAAGTGTTTCATCTCCTGCGCCTTCATAGGTTAAGGATACATGATCAAATTCCAAGAAAGCAGCATCTTCCTTCAGCTTACTTTCGCTCTCTACCGGTGTATTGGTTATGTCAAAGACTGCTGCCACTCTGTCTGCGCTGGCAATAGCCTTACTGATCAATACGATCAGATTGGCAAGCTTCACAAGCTCAACCAAAATCTGGGACATATAGTTGATAATGGCTACCACATCACCCTGTGTCAGATTGCCCACATTTACCTGGATCGCACCTACATAGATCAGCCCGATGATCGCACCGTTTACGATCACATAGGTAAGGGGATTCATACAGGCACTGATCTTACCCACATGCATCTGCGCCTGTGCCAGAAGAGAATTCTGTTCCTTAAAGCGCTCCTCCTCCTTCTGCTCCTGATGAAAAGCTCTGATCACACGCACACCGGTCAGATTTTCCCTGGTAATGCCAAGTACTGTATCCAGTCTGCTCTGCACTTTGCGATATAAGGGCATGGTAATGACCATGATACCAAATACAATGACCGCCAAAAGGGGAATGGCTACCACAAAGATCAGGGCTGCCTTAACATCAATGGTAAAGGCCATGATCATGGCACCAAATACGATAATGGGGGAACGTAAAAACAGACGCAGTACCATATTCACACCGTTCTGACACTGATTGACATCAGCTGTCATACGGGTGATCAGGGTTGCTGTACCGGCCTTGTCAATGTTGGTAAAATTCAGACTCTGGATATGCTCAAACAACGCCTGACGCAGCTTGGTCGCAAAAGTCACTGCTGCCTTTGCCGCAAAAAACTGCGCTGTAATGGAGCTGACCAGTCCTACTATACCAAGAGTTAACAGGCAGATGCCCATCTTGCCGATATAACCCATATCCTGATCGGCAATACCTCTGTCGATGATTCCTGCCATTACAAGAGGCACCAACAATTCAAAAAATGCCTCTAAAAGCTTAAATAAGGGGGCTAGCACCACTTCTTTTTTACAATCCTTCAGATAAATCAATAACTTCTTCAAGCTCTTCTTCCTTTCCGCAACAAATACTGATCTGATAACCGATCATTTCATATTCTATAAAATGACATCCGTCTATAGGGCTACATACATCTTTTTGCATCACAGACTCCTGTAAGCCTACTCCCAAATACTTCCCATAGGCCTCCTTGCGGCACCAGATAAGATAGAACAGATCCGTCTTCCTGCAATCTTCTGCTGCGGCAAATGCTTCCTGCTCTGCAGTCGTAAAAAAACGCCTCACAATTGCTTCTCTGCGACAGTCCCTCTTTTCCTGGATGTCTACTCCCAGAACGTTATCCGAAAAAGCAAGCACCACATATTCCCCGGAATGGGAAATATTAAACTGCTTTGTGCTGTTTTTCAGATAAGGCTTTCCGTACGCCCCTGTCAGGATTTCTATCCTTTGATAATCCTTGCTGCCCAAGGCCCTTTCTAACAGCTGCCTGCCGTCCTGTTTTTGTACTTTTCTATTGTATCTGTCTGTCTTTGCTATATATAATCTCATCTTCTCCATAATGCCAAAAAGAGTTGACCAGGCAACTCTTTTGACTTTACTCATAACAACAGAGGTTGCCCTTGGGTGACCTTCTGTTGTATATACGCTATTATTCCTCTGCCTCTTCTTCCTGTGCAAGTGCCAGTGCGATCTGTAATTCTTCCAACTGCTTATCATCCACGGTACCCGGAGCCTCTGTCATAAGACAGGATGCATCCTTTACCTTCGGGAAAGCAATTACTTCACGAATGCTTTCCGCCTTTACAAGCAGCATGACAAAACGATCCAAACCGATTGCAAGACCTGCATGAGGCGGTACACCATATTTGAATGCATTCAATAGGAAACCAAATCTGTCATATGCATCTTCCTTACTGAAGCCAAGCACTTCAAACATCTTCTCCTGTACATCACTCTGGAAGATACGCACACTACCGCCGCCTAACTCAACACCGTTTAATACGATATCATAAGCCTTTGCGCGTACTCTGCCCGGATCCGTATCCAGATACTGCAGATCTTCATCCATAGGCATAGTAAAGGGATGATGCATTGCAACAAAACGGTTCTCTTCCTCGCTCCACTCAAGCAGCGGGAATTCCGTTACCCACAGGAAATTAAATTTATCATTGTCGATCATATCAAGCTGCTTAGCCACTTCAATACGAAGTGCACCAAGGGAAGCCCATACAACACTGTTCTTATCAGCAGCAAAGAACATCAAATCCCCTGCTTCTGCACCCATGGCATCTGCCAGTGCCTTCAATTCCTCTTCTGTCATGAATTTAGCAAAAGAAGACTTATAGCTTCCGTCAGGCTGGATGGAAAGATATGCCAGACCCTTTGCACCATAATCCTTTACAAAAGCAGTAAGGGCATCAATCTTCTTACGGGGCATTTCAGCCTGTCCCTTTACGGTAATACCTCTGACAGAGCCACCGTTTGCAAGTGCTGATGTAAAGACGCCAAAGCCGCAATCCTTTACTACTTCAGACACATTTACAAGCTCCATACCAAAACGGGTATCCGGCTTATCTGAACCAAAACGGTCCATAGCCTCCTGCCAGGTCATACGCTTGATCGGAAGCGCAACGTCCAGGCCGATGGCCTCCTTGCATACCTTCTGTACCATTCTCTCGGTAGCATCAATAACATCATCTACATCCACAAAGGACAATTCCATATCCACCTGCGTAAACTCCGGCTGTCTGTCGGCACGAAGATCCTCATCACGGAAGCATTTTGCCAACTGGAAATAACGGTCATAGCCTGAGCACATTAAGAGCTGCTTGTAAATCTGCGGAGACTGGGGCAATGCATAGAAATGACCCGGATGCACACGGCTGGGAACAAGATAATCTCTTGCACCTTCCGGAGTGGACTTGCAAAGCATGGGAGTCTCGATCTCTAAGAAGCCCTCCTCACTTAAGAATGCGCGGATCGTTGTAGCGATCTTACTTCTCAGGATCAGATTTCTCTGAAGATCCGGTCTTCTTAAATCCAGATAACGATATTTTAAACGAAGCTCCTCCTTTGTCTTGGAATCTGCTTCAATAGGGAAAGGCGGAGTCTCTGCCTCTGAAAGGATACGGATCTGTGTTGCACGGATCTCGATCTCACCGGTTGCCAGATTCTCATTAACGGCACCTTCTCTTCTGCATACCTTGCCGACAATAGCTACTACATACTCACTGCGGACCTTATATGCTTTTTCAAAATTCTCTGCTCCGCATTCACTTTCTTCGAAAATAACCTGTAATAAACCGGAACGGTCTCTTAAATCCACGAAAATGATACCGCCTTTGTTACGCTGCTTCTGCACCCAGCCCATGACGGTAACTTCTTCACCCACATTTGCCACGCTCAATTCAGCACATCTATGGGTTCTCTTTAAACCTTTCATAGT
>CAYXQG010000041.1:0-9356 GCA_964467405.1 uncultured Acetatifactor sp.
CTTATCACACTCCTCTGCAGCAATTCCCACACCATAATCCTTTACTGCAAAGCAATAACCATCCTCCTGCTTTCTTCCGATGACTTCAACCTCTCCGCCTTCTTTGGAGGCCTTGCATGCATTATCGATCAAATTGATCATGACGGATTTCAGCAGGCTCTCTTCCCCACGTATCACTGCATTTTCATACTGATAGCTGATTTTCACATGGGTCGTACCTTCATACAGTTCCTTCAAATAGTAAAACAGATTCTCTGTTTTGACATTCTGCTTTTCTATCTGAATACGCTTGGTAACAATAATATCCAACAGCCTGAAGGACATGGTCTCCAGACGTTTTCCCTCTGTATAGATATAATTTGCCGACAAAAATTGCTTTTCTTCATCTAACTTATGAGACCGGAGCATATCTGCATAGCCTATAATAGCTGTCAGAGGCGTTTTCAGCTCATGGGAAAAGGCTGCTATGAATTTTTCCCTTGCAACCACCTCCGCTTCCAGCTTATGAATGTATTCCTCCAGGGAATTAGCCATTTGATTAAAATAAATGGTGAGCTGACCCATTTCATCATCACTGATCACCTTCGCGCGATATCCGTAATCTCCTGCCGTCATCTGACGCGTTGCTTTTGTTAACAGTCTGATCGGTTTCGTCAGCCAGGATGTGATAACATACATAATACATGCCGCACAGACAAGCACCACCAAAATAACCTTCCTGTATACTGCAAAGCCCTCCGTCCTTTCATCAAAAACTCTTGTCACATCCTTCATAGTCTCCAGATACAGAACTCTGTCCAAAGCCTCCATCTGTATTCCTGTCTGTACATAATATTTTTCACCAACCGGAACAACCCGATAGCTTCTGGTTTCCTTAGTGATCTTCGTCAGAAAATCCTCATCCTCAGCAAATCCGTCACTGGTATACAAAGGGCTCTTATGTTCATCCGATAATCGAAGCAATCTGCCGTTTCGCTGGCCGCTCTTTTCCAGATTATAACCGATTTCTTCAATCGTAGAATCCTGCAAAACATCATAACGGGAAGGGATATTTAAAGCCGCTGTTTCAAAAGCAAACTGCAAAATGCTGTTTTCTTCCATGGCCTGTTCAATTTCGCGCTCCATGGATGTCCTGAATACAAAATCCACCAGAAAATATCCGCCCATACTGAACGCAACTGCCATGATCACAATATTACAAAGTAAAAGCTTATATAAAAATTTCATAAGTTTCCTTTCACTGGCAAGTATTTTTCGAATCAAATATTATATTTCCAACCGGTAACCTACCTTATATACCGCTACCAGGTTATTTTCCCATGACATTTTTCTGCGAAGGCGCTGCACATGCAGCTCCAGGGTACGGCTGTCTGCCAGATACTCATCCTCCCAGACTTTTTCATAGAGAGTCTCTTTAAATAGGGCTATATTCTTATTTCGAATAAACAAAAGGAGCAAGCCATATTCCTTATTGGTAAGCACCACCGGTTTTCCTGCCTTTGTTACCTTTCTTGCCTCTGTATCCACCACTACATCTCCGGCAGTCAAAAGTCTCTGTGTCTTATTAAAACGTCTGAGTACAACCTCCACTCTGGCAACCAGTTCTACCGCTTCAAAAGGTTTTACAAGATAATCCTCCGCCCCTAATTTCAAGCCCTTTACCCTGTCCTTTACTTCATGCTTTGCTGTTATAAAAATCACCGGAATCTTTAAAGGCCGGATGTATTCCATAACATCATAACCATCTGCACCGGGCAGCATAATATCTAAAAGTACCAGGTCAAACTCCTCCTGCTCGATCAGATCGATCGCTTCTAAACCATCCTGTACCGTTTTGCACTGATAGCCTGCCACAGTCAGATTCATATCGATCAAATCGCATATGGGCTTTTCATCATCTACAATCAAAATTTTAATCATTTGTCCTTCTCTGCAGCTTTGCTGCCTCCTTTGTTTCTGTTTGCCATCCCCAGTACGCGCGTATGGCAGTCACTACCTCTTCCATTGTATGTTTCTCCGTACACTGAAAGTTCTCTGTAAATTCCCTGTCAATATCAAATCCGCCCGTTCTCTGATAATAAATAGAGCAGGCACTTTCCACAAGCAATTCTCCCGTAGGTGTTTCATAACTGTAGCGTGCAAGCACCACCAGATCCTTCATGCCGTCTCCGTCTACATCCTTGCCTGTAACGCCGCGCAAGGAATACAGATTATCATAATCCCTCATGGGCTGAAAACTCCAGACAATATCTCCCCGGTCATTTATCAGATAGATCATGAAGACATCATAATCTCCCAAATTATAATATCCGGGCACTACACGCAGACGTCCCAACTTTTCAAACTCCCTCCAATAGCACTGTTCCTTAATAACCTCAAATCCATTATCTAACAGCTGCTCCTGGGTTGTTGCTGTATAAAGAAATTCTGTTGATTGTCCGTCCCTTACAAAAGAAATGATGCATTTGGCATTTTTATTCATACCGAAGCGATTGATTTTATCCGAAATACGATAATCCCTGTAAAAATCCTGTTCTCCCTGAAAAAGCACATCTCCAACCTTGTAAGGCTTTCCCGCATACTCTCCCCGATCATTCACACATCTTGTAATTATGAGAATTTCCTTGCGGTCATCAAAATCCAGATCCACGAAGGAAACTGCCGCAATTTCCTTTGTAGGCTGTTTCATCTGTCCCTTTATTCTATTATTGGTTTCCAGCTGATTGGTCTTATATCGGATTTTTCCTTCCTCATCCATTAAGAATAATGCCATTCTGCTGTATTTCTCATCCATTGCAGCAAAAAAAGTCAACGTTCCCTCCCCAAAGGATTCAAAAACCTCCTGAAACATCTGATCTTCAATCACCGTAAATCCGTTTTTCTCCACGTCCTCATATTGTTCTATGGCAGCAAATCTGGCTTCATATTCTTCATATTGTATGCGGACCTGACTTGCACCGTCTGCATATGCATTCAATCCGCCCAATCCCAGCACACATATGATCAGGCATCCTGTGATTATCCTTCGCATTCCCTATCCTCCCGGTATACATAGTGCAAGTATATCATCTTTTTTTATAATTGTGGGCATCATTTTTGCATCAAAAAACCCCGGTGCATTTTACTGCACCGGGGAACTTATCTTATCTGCTTATGCATTTACCAGACGAACAGTTTCTCTTGCAATTGCAAGCTCTTCATTGGTAGGAATTACCATAACTTTTGTCTTAGACTCAGGAGTTGTGATCTCTATATCAAGACCGCGCTTATTATTAGCTTCCTGGTCAAGCTCGATTCCAAGGTAACCGAGATAATCGCAAACCATATTTCTTACAATAGGGCCATTCTCGCCAACACCTGCGGTAAAGCAGATCACATCTACACCGTTCATAGCTGCTACATAAGAACCGATGTATTTTGCTACACGATAGCTGAAGGTCTTCATGGTACGGATCGCATTCTCATTGCCCTCTGCAAGTCCGTCCTCCAGATCACGGAAATCTGAAGAAAGGTTGTCGGAAAGACCAAGTACGCCTGATTTCTTATTCAGGATGTTCATGATCTCATCAATGTTCTTGTTTTCTTTATGTGCAATGAACTCAATGATGGCAGGATCAATATCTCCGGAACGGGTACCCATGATCAGACCCTCTAACGGAGTAAGACCCATAGAGGTATCTACACAGACACCATTCTTAACTGCAGATACGGATGCACCATTACCAAGATGACATACGATCGTTTTTAATTCGCTGTAATCCTTACCGAGTACCTCTGCTGCTCTCTTGGATACATAAGAATGGCTGGTTCCATGGAAACCATATCTTCTGATCTTATATTTCTGATAATATTCATAAGGAATACCATACATATAAGCTTCTTCCGGCATTGTCTGATGGAATGCAGTATCAAATACAGCCACCATAGGAGTAGAAGGCATTAATGCCTTGCATGCATTGATACCGATCAGGTTTGCAGGATTGTGAAGAGGTGCCAGATCATTACACTCTTCGATAGCCTTAATCACTTCCTCATCGATCAGGGTTGCTTCTGCAAACTTCTCGCCGCCGTGTACGATACGATGACCCACTGCACCGATCTCGTCCAGACTCTTAACCACGCCTGTCTTCTCATTGGTCAATGCCTGAAGTACCAGACGGATTGCTTCTGTATGATCGGGCATAGGAGTAACGGTCTTTTCCTTCTCGCCGCCTTCAGGAGTATAAGTGATCATACTTCCTTCAATACCGATTCTCTCACAAAGACCTTTTGCGATACACTGCTCTGTTTCAGAATTAATTAACTGGAATTTCAAAGAAGAACTTCCACAATTGATAACTAAAATATTCATATCTATTTCCCTTCTGTTGTTACAATTTTACCATCACGGACAGAATCTCCAAAAGAAGCTTTTCCTTCCTCACCGGGATCTGTTCCTTCACCCGGTCCGGCCGTACGCTGTCCTCATACAAAGCCTATTATCTTCTTAGGAAAGCTGTGCCTGAACTGCTGTAAGTGCTACTACACCTACGATATCTTCCCATGAGCATCCACGCGAAAGATCGTTAACAGGCTTAGCAATACCCTGAAGCATAGGGCCGTATGCATCTGCACCGCCAAGACGCTGTACCAGCTTATAACCGATATTACCTGCATCCAGGTTAGGGAAGATCAGAACGTTTGCATTACCGCCGACAGCACTGCCGGGTGCCTTGGATTTTGCTACTGCAGGAACTAAAGCAGCATCTAATTGAAGCTCGCCATCCAAAGTAAGTCCGGGATATTCCTCATGTGCGATTCTGGTTGCTTCTACTACCTTATCCACAAGGGCATGCTTAGCACTTCCCTTTGTAGAATGGCTGAGCATAGCGATACAAGGCTTAGGGCCAACAAGAGCCTTGAAGCTTCTTGCTGAAGAATCTGCAATTGCAGCCAGCTCTTCTGCTGTAGGATCCTGATTCAGACCACAGTCTGCAAAGATAAAGGTACCGTTCTCACCAAGTTCCTTGAACTGGGTATCCATTACAAAGAATGCAGAAACTAACTTCACACCCGGAGCAGTCTTTAAAATCTGAAGTGCAGGACGAAGGGTAGCTGCTGTAGAATGGCAGGCACCTGCAACCATACCGTCTGCATCATTTGCCTTAACCATAACAATACCATAGGTCAGGTAATCATTTAAAAGGATCTCTCTGGCCTGTTCCTCTGTCATACCCTTTGCTTTTCTGGTTTCATATAATAAATTAACATATTCTTCAAATTTAGGATCTGTTGCGGGATCTACGATCTTAACCCCTGTTATATCCACTTCCAGCCAACCTGCACCATCAGTAATCTTCTCTGCATTACCGATCATGATAATATTGGCAATTCCCTCTTCTAAAATCTTTGCTGCTGCAATCAAAGTTCTCTTATCATTTGATTCCGGCAAAACAATGGTCTTTTTGTCGATTCTGGCTCTGTTTTTGATTAAATCAATGTACGACATCGTAATCTCCTTTCCGGCGGTACTACCGCATAAACATTTTTTACACATTGTTTTTGACTTTTGTCTGAAAAAATACTTAACAAACCTCGTTGCCTATATTATACTAAATACAATTACTAGAAACAAGGTAAAATATTCGAAAAATTGTATAATTTCTGATACAAAATATATTTGTCCTGATATACAAAAGCTATTATTTACAAAGATGTAAACGCTTACAAAGTGTGTTATTTTTTTCACATTCCTTTTCCACACTTTTTAACGCAATTTCGTATTTAGTCGGTGCCCATCCGTTACGGTGCCGTACTTTTCTTTCATACATCTGTTATTTTACTTTTCGCGAAAGGAGCCCCCGGACATGAAAATATGTGGTATTGTTGCTGAATACAATCCTTTTCATAATGGACACCTATACCATCTTAATGAGGCACGGCGCTTATCCGGAGCAGACTATACCATTGTTGTCATGAGCGGCAATTTCATGCAGCGCGGTACTCCTGCCATGACAGATAAATATACCAGGGCCCGGGCTGCCTTAAGCTGTGGTGCAGATCTGGTTGTCGAGCTTCCTGCCTTCTATGCCACAGGCAGTGCAGAATTTTTTGCAGCAGGTGCCATATCGCTTCTGGATCAATTAGGTGCCGTGACTCATCTGTGTTTTGGCAGCGAATACGGCAATACGAATCTCTTAACAAAGGCTGCACAGATTATTTTGGAAGAACCCGCCGTCTATAAAGAATGTCTGCAGAAGCACTTAAAAAAGGGCGCAACCTACCCCTCTGCACGAACTGCAGCGCTGCTTCATACCAATCCCGGGTTTTGCGCCTATGCAGATATCCTTCATTCTCCTAATAATATTTTAGGCTTGGAATATATCAAGGCAATCCTGAAACAAAAAAGTACCATGGTTCCGCTCACAGTCAAACGACAGGGAGCAGATTACCATGATACTCTGTTAAAGGATTCTGTAAGCTCCGCTACCGGAATCCGCAAAGCCATACAGGACAAAACCGACATTTTGCAGCTTCAGGCACATATGCCACCGGAGGCATATGCTGTCTTATCAGACTACCTTGGGCAGTATGAACCGGTCTTTTCAAATGATTTTTCTGAAATTTTATATTACAAATTACTTTCGGAATGTGATAAGGGCTTTACCACATATGCCGATGTTTCCAGAGAACTTTCTGACCGTATCTGTAACAATATTTATGGTTATACAGATTTTGAAAGCTTCTGCGATCTGTTAAAGACAAAGGAAATCACTCACTCCCGCATCAGCCGCTGTCTGACCCATATCCTGTTAGATATTAAGAAAGAGGACCTGACAGAATATATGCAGGAGCTGTCCGTCACTCCCTATGCCAGAGTTTTGGGTTTTCAGAAAAAATCCGCGCCGCTGTTAAGCGAAATCCATAAGCAAACAACCATTCCTCTGATCACTAAGCTGGCAGACGCACACAGGCAGTTGGACGTTCCCGCCCTTTCCATGTTAAAGAAGGAAATAACGATCAATACTATATATAACAGCATTCGTACATCCAAATCCCGAAAATCCATGGTAAATGAATATTCCACACCGATCATAATCCTATGATTGGTGTGGAATATTTTTAATTCTTAAAACTATGGATCGGCGCCGGAATACGACCGCCTCTGTTTACAAATGCATCGCAGGAGTACGGATTAACAGGCATGATCGGCGCATAACCGAGAAGTCCGCCGAATTCGACTGTTTCACCCACTCCCTTTCCGATTACGGGAATCACACGTACTGCAGTGGTTTTCTGATTGACCATTCCGATCGCCAGCTCATCCGCAATAATACCCGAAATGGTTGTTGCCTTCGTATCTCCAGGTATTGCGATCATGTCCAGTCCGACGGAACATACACAGGTCATTGCTTCCAGCTTTTCCAGGGTAAGGGCTCCCGCTGTTACTGCATCGATCATACCCTGATCCTCGCTGACCGGAATAAATGCACCGCTTAAGCCACCCACATAAGAGGAAGCCATAACGCCGCCCTTCTTTACCTGATCATTTAAAAGTGCCAGAGCTGCCGTTGTACCGGGTGCACCGGCATATTCCAAACCTATCTCACACAGAATATCTGCTACACTGTCTCCGATAGCAGGTGTAGGTGCCAGGGACAGATCCACGATACCGAACGGAACATTTAAACGCTTGGAAGCCTCTTTTGCCACCAGCTGACCCACACGGGTAACCTTAAATGCAGTTCTCTTAATGGTCTCACATAAAATTTCAAAGCTCTCGCCGCGTACCTTTTCCAGTGCTGTCTTAACTACACCGGGGCCGCTGACGCCCACATTAATGATCTTGTCCGCTTCTGTTACACCATGGAAAGCACCTGCCATAAACGGATTATCATCCGGTGCATTACAAAATACCACCAGCTTTGCACAGCCTAAGGAATCCTGTTCCCTGGTATATTCTGCAGTCTCCTTAACCATCTCTCCCATCAACTTTACTGCATCCATATTGATACCTGTTTTGGTTGAGCCCAGATTAACAGAGCTGCACACTCTTTCTGTTGTGGAAAGTGCTAACGGAATGGAGCGGATCAAAAGCTCATCTGCAGGTGTCATTCCCTTACATACAAGAGCAGAATAACCGCCAATGAAATTCACACCCACCTCATGTGCCACCCTGTCCAGGGTCTTTGCTATGCTTGCAAAATCTTCTGTTGTTTTGCAAGCTGCGCCGCCGATCAGGGCAATGGGCGTAACAGATATACGCTTATTCACGATAGGAATACCATACTCCTTGGAGATTTCCTCTCCCACCTTTACCAAATCCTTGGCAGACTCATATATCTTATTATAAATCTTCTCATTTAATACCTTCAAATCTGAATCAATGCAATCAAGCAGACTGATACCCATAGTAATGGTTCTCACATCCAGATTCTCTTTTTCGATCATTTCATTTGTTTCAGCAACTTCATAACGGTTTATCATCTGAATACTCTCCTAGACTCTATGCATTTTATCAAATATTTCTTCCTTCTGGCACTTAATAACAACTCCAATCTCTTCTCCCAGTGCCTGTAATTCATCTGCCATATCACCATGCAGCTTACTCATACCTGCCGTATCCACGATCATCATCATGTTAAAATAGCCCTGCACGATCGTCTGGGAAATATCCAGGATATTCACGCTGTTTTGAGCAAGATATGTACATACCTTTGCAATAATACCTACCGTATCTTTTCCTACTACAGTAACAATTGTTCTTTCCATAGTTATCCTCCGCTCTACCTGATGTACACAGCTGTTTAAGTATATTTCACTGCTGATTCAGCTGCTTATCTTATTCATTATATACAGATTTACAAATATTTCAAGGGGTACCCTGCCTAATGATCACAACAGCTGCCCTATGCGATCATCACAACCGGCGATACCTCACTTCTTTTTGCCACCTGAATCTGAAAATCATCTGCCTTATACGGATTATCTCCCATGGTAATCTCCATGCGGACGGCCTCATAAGCCAACTCCGGCAGATTATTTTCCTTGCTCAAATGTCCCAATATGATGGTATTTAAATGGTCATGTAATATTCTGCTTAAAAGCTTTCCCGAATTTTCATTGGACAAATGTCCTCTTTCTCCCAAAATCCTCTGTTTTAAATAATAAGGATAAGGACCTACCTGCAGCATATTCACATCATGATTGGCTTCGATCAGCAATGCATCCATGCCCCGCAGACATTCTACGGTATAATCATTGTAGATGCCGAGATCTGTGCAAACTGCAGCTCTTTGTGAACCATATCCGAAACGATATGCTACCTGCAGCATATTCACATCATGATTGGCTTCGATCAGCAATGCATCCATGCC
>CAYXQG010000041.1:9456-10496 GCA_964467405.1 uncultured Acetatifactor sp.
GAGATCTGTGCAAACTGCAGCTCTTTGTGAACCATATCCGAAACGATATGCTACCGGTTCAGCCGCATCATGGGAAATATGCATCGGATTTACCGAAATATCCTTGATCATTAATTTTCTGTCTGCCTGTATTTCTACAAAAAGCTCTTCTTCTATCTTGCCGACACTGTTGGTATTTTTGATTGCTTCAATGGTTCCTGCTGTTGCATAGATGGGTATTTTGTATTTCCTGGCCATAACACCAAGTCCCGCAATATGATCCACATGCTCATGGGTGATCAGAATACCATCCAGATCACGGGCAGATATATCCAGACTGTTCAACCCGCATTCCGCTCTTTTGCCGCTGATTCCCACATCCACCAGCAGATGGGTCGCCTCGGAACCCACATAAATACAATTGCCGCTGCTTCCGCTGGCAATACTGCATAATCTCATGAATCTGTCTCCTTCTGCAGCTGTGCTTACAGCCATATTATTGTTCTTTTTCCATATCCTGACCGTCCAGCCGGGTATATGCCTTCAGCTTATTTTGAATCTGCAGATAGCTATCCTCTAAACTTGTACTGTTATCAATTACAAAATGACAGGCATCCCTGTATTGTTTCTCCGATAATTGAGCTTCCATGATCTGCTCAATTTTTTCAGCCGAATATCCGCGATTTTGCTTCAGTCTTTGTCTGCGCACATCTGCATCTGCATAAATGTACCACATTTCATCTACTATATCATCATATCCTGCTTCAATCAACAGTGCAGCCTCAATGAAAAACAGCTCCGTTTCTTCCTTCTGCTTTTCTTCCTCGATTTTTTTCTCCAGATATTTTCTGACCAAAGGATGTACAATCCCGTTGACCTCAACAAGCAAGGCTTCATCCCCAAAAATCCTGGCTGCCATCTTTTTTCTGTCTATTTCTCCGGCTTCGTCCAATATCTCTTTTCCCAGAAGAAGCAGCAGCCTGTCGTAGCATTCATTTCCTTTCTGCTGCAGAAGATGGGCCACCTCATCAGCAAGATAGACCTTGCATTTATAATGCTTC
>CAYXQG010000042.1:0-10337 GCA_964467405.1 uncultured Acetatifactor sp.
TACCTTAAATTGTCTCAGTAATATCGGTTTGGCATATGATGTGCCGGAGGTACAGGATATTTCGATTGCGATGTCCAATATTTACCGCTACAGCATCAAGGGGGACAAGATGGTGGAGCTGAGTGAGGAAATTGCCTGTATCAAGGAATATCTGAAGATCATGGACATCCGTTTCAGTGGTAAATTTGAAGCAGAATTCCGTATGGAGGAATCCCTCTTAAAGTTATATACCCTGCGTATGATCCTACAGCCCGTGGTAGAAAATGCAGTATACCACGGCATGGAACAGAAGAAGGGAAGAGGCAAGCTTTTGGTGGAAGGTATCATATCTGATGAGAAACTGATACTGACTGTGCAGGATAATGGCAAAGGTATGACGAAGGAACAGTTAGAGAAGCTTCGAAAGGCTATCGTTGAATATGAAAATATCGGCTTATATATAGAAGAAAAGCGCAGTATTGGATTGAGCAACATCAATAAGCGGATCAAGCTTCAGTTCGGTAAGCAATATGGCTTGTATGTAGAAAGTGAAGAATCGGTAGGAACCACAGTATCCTTAATTCTTCCGGTCATACAGGAAAGACCGTTAGAGCGCCACAAATAGTACATTATGAGGAGAGAGATTATGAAAATTAATGCAGAACTTTGCTGCAGTCAATATACTGTAGGTGTTTCGAAGGACATTATAATGAATATTAATGTAAGCAGGAGAACACCGGAAGCCGGTTTTAGCGTGCATGTGCCGGCAGAAGTAGACTTTGATGCAGAGAAGGTAACGGTCAATGTGATCGGAAGAGGACAGGTTCTGTTAACAGAGCTTCATGCCCAGTCCTGCGGAAGATGTGCGGTAGGATATGAAAAACAGGTAGGTATCGGCAGCGTGGAGAAGCAGGAGGACGGATCCTATATCCTGTCAGCAAAGGGACTGGATCTAAGACCGGATAATGGTATTGATGTGCAGCTTTGTCTTCCCAATGCATATGTGGAAAAAACCGGAGTTTATTTTATAAAAATTGACGGAACCGGAGTATATGAGAAAGAGACAGCAGCAGACAGTCTGCAGCTCCAACTGGAAGCAGTTTCCAAGGTAACGGATTTTCACAGAGTGCTGGCAGTAGGACTGGTTTATGATACTGCAACGGATTATCAGTCTGCAGAGTTTGCCTGGAGTGGCGCGAAGGATGCAGAAGAGGTGACATTGCTTCAGTCTGCGGACAAGGGAGAAAGCTGGACAGTGTATGGTACAGCGGCAGGCAACAGCGTGCAGGTTCAGAAGCTGGAGCCGGATAGGGAGTATTGGTTCTGCCTGGAAATAAAGGGCGGAGCACAGGAAGGACGTTCTAATATTGCAAAGCTTTACAGCGGAATGTACAATGTGCGGACTGCAGGAAAAGCACCTGTGGACGGCAGAAATGGTGCGGAAAAGATCAACAGAGCAATCGCATATCTGCATGGGCTTGGTGGCGGTACCCTGCTTTTTGAGGGCGGTGAATTCAGCACCACAACGATTTATTTACAGAGCAATGTATATCTTTATATAGATAAGACAGCACAGATCAGTGCATTAAAGGGATGTGATGATGAGGAGAAAGGCTGGTATTCCGATATAGAATACAGGCAGAGCCAGACTCATATTACCATGGGACCCTATATCACACCGGAAAACTGGATGACCAAGCAGGATGCAGGACATTCCTATTGGAGAAATTCCCTTTTCTATGGTCAGAGACTGGATAATATCAAGATCATCGGTAACGGACGTATTGCAGGAAATGAAAACCTGACCAAGAGCAATATGGTCATGGAAATGGAGAGTGGCTGCCGTGCGGATAAAATGGTAGCATTAAAGCTTTGTACCAATTTTGAAATGGGCGGATTGTCTGTAGGCAGGGATCTGTGGTATAAGGAGACGGACAAGCCCAACGAGGATGAACCATACTATCTGGATGAGCAGGGAAATGACAGCGGTCTTGGCATAGATAACATGCTCCATGTCAGCAACGGAGGACATTTTGTAGTATTGGCGACAGGTGTGGACGGCATCAGCACCCATGATATTTATGCAGAGAAGGGTTCGCAGGTCAGAGATATTTTCGATTATATGGAATGTAATGATATGCTTGCCTTCAATATTTATGCAGAAGGTGCGGCAGATGATGTAGTCAAGCTGGGAAGCGACTGTGCGCTCGGCTTTACCCGTCCGGGAAAGAATTATGTTGTCAGAAATATTATTGGTGATACAGAATGTAATTTATTCCAGATCGGCTCCGAGACAGCTGACGATATTACGGATGTATGTATTGATAATATGTATGTGCTGGCATCCAATAAGGCAGGATTTTCAATCTCCGTAAATGATGGCGGATATGCGAAAAATGTGCATTTAAACTGCGGCGGTTCAGCCGGTTGCTGCCGTCATGGTATTACCCACGGAAACTTAAACATCGGATATCAGCCGGCTAAGCTTCAGCCGCATAAGTCTGTTATGAGAAGAAGCAGAACATCCATTTTCTTATCACTTTCCTGCAGAGGACGAGTGTTAGGCGGAGAAGCCATTCAGAAGGAATTTGTGGATGATATCGGTGTAGTGCGTGACGAAGTATTGGTAGGCAATGTAAATATCGGCAAGGTAGAAAATGTATTTTTAAGATATCTGGAGGTTACGGATGCATATCGTGACAGCCAGGGTAAGAGCATGACCAAAAGCCGTTGGACCGGATATAACGGACAGGCAAGAACCACACCATTGATCGTTGGATATAAGATCCCGGATAAGGCGGGTATCACTTTGCCTGACGGAAGCATCAGCAGAGATATTGAAAATGTTGTTCTGGAAGAGATTGATATGATCGTAAAGGGAGGAAATCCTTTGTGCGATGCAGACAATATCCCCAGAGAATTGGGAGCAGGTCAGTTTAACTTAAGAAATCTTTCAGAAGATGACAGAGGTTCCAAGATTCCTGCCTATGGTTATTATGCAAGACATGTGGACGGACTGGTGATCCGTGACTGTAAGGTGGACTTTGAAGAAAATGATGACAGATATGCAGTGGTTTGCGATGATGTCAAAAATGTGACAATAGAAAATTTCCAGGCACCGGAATCAGCGAATAACAAAGTTAAGATAAAACTCATCTAAGGAGGATTTGTCAATGTAACAGGCATTCGATGTCTGTATACTAAAACAGTCCGCTTTGGTTGACCGACGGACAATAAAATATTATGATGATAAGCAGGATACAGTATGATATTGTATCGGCTTAGCTATAAATAAATACAAAGAAAAACAAATAAAACAAGTGGAGGGAAGATTATCATGTTTAAGTTATTTGATGGTAATTCTGCAGCTGGCATTTATTATAGTGGTTTCGAGAAGAAATGCATTGTCAGTGCAATTGGCGATTTACAGAAGGATATTTATTCTGTAAGCGGTAAGAAGATTGGGACGAGAAATTATCTGCCTACGGAAAGCAAGGGGCAGGTAGTGATCGGTACCTTAAAGAATGCAGTTTTTGCAAAGTATGCGAAGGAGAATGCAATTGATGTATCTGCAATCGAGGGCCAGTGGGAAAATTATATGATCAAAACCATCGGTGATACCCTGGTGATCGCCGGAAGTGATGACAGAGGTACCATGTGGGGTATTTATGAATTCTCCAGAATCTATCTGGGTATTGATCCACTGTATTTATGGACTGACTATGTGGCAGAGAAGAAGACGGAGTTAGTGCTTGAGAATGTTGATATTGTGGACGGACCTAAGAGCTTTAAGTTCAGAGGCTGGTTTATCAATGATGAAGACCTGATTGAAGGATTTTCAAAGGGATCTCCTTTTAAGAGAGGAGAGTATGATTTCCACAAGGATTATGCTCCCATGCTTTCTATGTTAGTAGAAACAGCTTTGAGATTAAAGCAGAATCTGTTTATTCCCTGCTCCTTATTAAATATCTTAAAGCCGGAAGAAGAGGCTTTGATCAGTATTGTTACTGAGCGAGGCATGTATATTTCCATGCATCATCAGGAGCCTGTTGGTGTACATCAGATTGTTATGGATAAGTATTGGAAGGATCGCGGTATTGAAGAGCAGATCAATTACTTTGATTATAAAGAGCAGTATGAGCAGGTATGGAGAGAATATGTGCGCAAATGGTCTAAGTATGATAATGTAATCTGGCAGCTTGGCTTAAGAGGCCGCGGAGACAGACCTGTATGGTTCAATGCAACAGGTGTTCCGGAGGATACACCGGGCAGAGGACGTATGATCTCTGCTGCAATCCAGAGACAGTATGATATCATCAAGGAAGAAAATCCCGGTAAGGAGATCCTGACTTCTGCAACCCTTTGGATGGAGGGTATGGGTCTGTACAAGGAAAATGTATTGAAATTCCCGGAAGGAACCATCGTTGTTTTTGCAGACTTTGCGCCTGAACAGATGTGGGGTGAAGGATATTATACTACTGCAAGAGAAGAAAACCGTGATTACGGTCTGTACTATCATGTAGGCTTCTGGGGCTGCGGACCTCATCTTGTACAGGGTAACCGTCCGGAGAAGATCTACTACAACTATAAGAATGCAGTAGACAAGGGCGATAATTGCTACTCTATCTTAAATGTAGCAAATTTCAGAGAGCATGTTTACAATACTAAGTGTGTTGCTGATATTACATGGGATATTAATTCCTTCGATGTAGACAGCTTCCGTAAGGAATGGTGTCAGTATGAATACAAGACTGCTGATACAGCTTGTCTTGAAGAAGTTTATAAGGAGTACTATGAGTGCTTCTATAAGATGGATAATGAGCTGATCTCAGGTCATATGATCCTGATGGATGGTATGTGCAGACGTGTTGCATTGAAGTTAATGGAGGTTATCAGCGGTAAGGAATTAAAGCGTGTAGATATCCAGAACTTCAGATTGTTTGATTTTGATGATACGGATGAATTCGTACAGCATTATATGGATGCAACGGCAGAAGGAATTGCACGCTTTAAGAGATTGTACAGCAAGGCAGTGGCTGCACTGAATGTAGTTGCAGAGGACAGAAAGCAGTTCTATATCAATAATGTGATCGTTCAGACAGAAATCATTATGGCACTGTACTCCTGGGTAAATAGTCTGTGTAAAGCAGCAGCTGACAGAAGAGGCGAAAAGAATGACGAGAAATACAGTGCACATATTGATGAAGCATTGTTCGCAATTTCTAAGCTGAATATCGACAGAACCAAAGCCTGCGGCGGTAAGTGGGAGCACTGGTATGACGGGGACTACTTAATGGATATGCGAGGTGCTGCAGAGCTGACCAAGGCCCTGATGCTGGGTACAGATACCAATGGTAAGGATCTTACAAATCTGATCATGTAAGCATTGAGGATTTTGTAAATATAAGGAAGACTCTCTTCCGTACCTCATTTTGTAGGTACGGGAGAGAGTAATGTTTGAAAGTCCTTGAAAATATAAGGTTGTATGATTGCAGAGTTATATGTGACACTGCCGAAATTGGAAAGGAATAATTATATGATGGAAAAAGGAATAGAAATTACTGCATTCCCGGATCAGGGATATAACAGACTGGTTTCCTTTGAAAGCTGGAGAATCGCAGTTTTGAAATATTGGGACATGACCTCAATTGAGCAAAGAAGAACCATTCAGAAACATAATGAGACGGATGAGGTGTTCATACTTATAGAGGGCAGTGCCACCTTGATCACGGCAGGAAACGGAGAGAATCCGGGCGGATTCGAGTTCGTTCCCATGCAGCAGCATCGGGCATATAATGTAAAAAAAGGTTACTGGCATGCACATGCGCTGTCAGAGGATGCGGTTGTGATCATTGTGGAAAATGACAATACAAGCAGGGAAAATTCCGTGGACTGGTTCCTGACACAGGAACAGAGAAGCGAGATGATAGAGAAGTACAATGCATTTCTTCTGGCTGGGAGGGATGAATAATGAAACCGACTGTATCTAAGAGAGATGAAGCGTTTCGAGAATTTGCACTGACAGGTAATATGTGGAAGCTGATGATCCATGTCTGTCTGCCACTTATTCTGTTTCAGTGTCTGAGCCAGCTGTTCAGAATATTAGATACGATGATGGCGTCCTATATAGGCTCCTCCACAGTAACAACAGTTGCTTATATTTCTCAGATCAGTATGCTCCTTACGGCACTTGGCGGTGGTCTGGCAGTAGGTGCCAGTATCAAGATCAGTGAAGCCTTCGGTGCAGGTCAGTATGAACTGGTCAGAGAACGTGTCAGCACTGTTTTTGCCATGTGTGCCATATTAGGTGGCAGTATATTGATCGTACTGGTACCCTTTGCAAAGCAGTTTTTAAGATTATTCAATACACCGGAGGCGCTCATAGAGCAGGGTACCACCTACTTTATCATAGAGCTGGTCGGTCTGGTGGTAACATTTTTTAATACGGTTTATATTTCTATCGAAAGGTCAAGAGGTAATTCGAAGCGTATCTTCTGGTTAAATACATCAGTGGCAGCAGCTAAGCTGGTATTAACTGCATTATTTGTATTTGGCTGGAAGCCACTGGGATTTGGTGATCCTAATATCAATCATTTATCCCTGGCGACCTTATTGGCAAATTGTATTATATTGGTAGCAGCGGTCATTGTTTTGAGTGATAAGGAAAGCATATTTGCATTTTCCATTAAGGATGTTACCTTCAAAAAGGATGTTGTATATCCTATTATCAAGCTGGCATTTCCGGTATGCGTGGAGAGAGCGGCATTTTCTATGGGTAAGGTATTGACCAATGCCATGTGTGCAGATGAATCCCTGGATTACCATCCGGATTCTATTGGTGCAGTTTCCGTATCTAATCAGATCAGCAGCGTGGCTTCCATTTCCCAGAATGCGATCCAGGAGGGCGGATCTTCCATTATCAGTCAGAACATCGGCGGAGGAAGGCCGGAGCGTATGGTATCTGCCTTTAAATGTATGATGGCAGTGGACTGTATCATGGCAGTGATCATGGCTGCTATTACCTTGATCTTCCTGCAGCCCCTGACCATGATCCTGGCAGCAAATAAGGCAGAGTTTGCGGAAATGATCGCACAGGTTTATAAATATGAAGCATTGGCAGTGCTTCCGTTGGGAATCTATACAGCAACGGTTGGTCTGCTCCATGGTCTTGGTAAGACAAAAATCACACTTGTGATGAATGTATTCCGTATTTTTATTTTCCGTGTTCCTGTATTGTGGTATCTGCAGAACTTTACGGAAAACGGAAGAACGGATGGCCCCAATACCATCGGCTTCTCCCTGGGCTTAAGTAACGTACTTTGCGGTGTGCTGGCAGCAGGAATTGCAACAGTGGTAGTACATAATTTCTGCAAAGAGCATCATGTGAAGTTTTTTGGCAGAGAGACGGGCAAACAAAAGCAACAGTAAAAAAAGGATGGTTAAGGTCTTGCAGCGAATTAATAATGATATTAAAAACGGTAGTTTTCAACCGGTATATTTGTTGTATGGCGAGGAGAGTTATCTGCGCAGACAGTACAGGGACAAGCTGAAACAGGCTCTCTGTCTGCCTGATGACAATATGAACAATCACTATTATGAGGGGAAGGGTCTTAGGATCGGCGAAATAATCGATCTGGCAGAGACCCTGCCCTTTTTTGCCGAAAAAAGGGTGATCATCATAGAAAACAGCGGATTGTTTAAAAGCGGCGGAGAACAGCTGGCAGAATATTTGAATGAACAGAACAGTTCAACGGTCTTTCTTTTTGTGGAGACTGAGATAGATAAACGAAGTAAGCTGTTTAAGACCGTGGGAAATAAAGGATGCGCGGTAGAATTCGTCAAGCAGGATGAAACTACCCTGAAAAGGTGGATTGCAGGTATCCTGGGCAGAGAAGGCAAGAAGATAACGGAAAGCACAGTGCAGCTGTTCTTGACCAAAACAGGAACAGATATGGAGAATATCTATACGGAGCTGGAAAAGCTGATCTGTTACTGTATGGACAGAGAGATCGTTACGTCGGATGATGTGGAAGCGGTTTGTACCGTACGGATCAGCAATCAGATCTTTGATATGGTAGATGCTATTGCTGATAAAAAACAGTCAAAGGCACTGCAGCTTTATTATGACCTTTTGGCGCTGAAGGAGCCACCCATGCGGATTCTTTTTCTGATCGCCAGGCAGTGCAATATCCTTTTGCAGGTAAAGTCCATGAAGGGTAAGGGTTATGGCAATAAGGACATGGCCTCTGCAATAGGAGTACCGGTTTTTGCAGTGAATAAGTATACGGCACAAGCGGCAAAATTTAAGAGCGAAATATTAAAGAAGGCTGTTGCAAACTGTGTGGAGGCAGAAGAGGCAGTAAAGACCGGACGGATGAATGATATTATGAGCGTGGAAATATTGATTATGGATGTATTTGGGTCTGAAGCATAAGAACAGATTGGGGGAAGAGGTATGTATAATCTGAATTTGGGACATATCCCACAGACAACAGCCATTGAAAAACCGATGGAGCTTTTTGCAGAGATACTATATAACAGCTATTTTGCGGAGCATCACAGACATTGGGTAGTAAAAATGCCGGAATATGCAGAAAAATACGGATTCCGACATATTAATATCCATGGAGCCGGAAAGCTGCCCTACTTTTGCAGTAAATATGCGAAGTATCCCTTGCTTGGGCATGAGCTTGATCCGGCAGTTGCACAGGAGATTGCTTACTTTCGGTCTTATTTAAAACAATACAAGGATGCCGGATTAAAGGTGACCTGCGGTTTTGGAGGACCGGATCTGCCGGAGGAGCTTTTTGAAAAATATCCGGAGGCAGAGAATATTCAGACAGGTGTGCTTGGCGATTTTATTGAAGAGATGGTGGGGGAATATTTTGAAATTTTCCCGGAATGTGACCGCCTGGAAATGTATTTATGGGAAAATGAATATACCAGTGACAGACACCTGTTGTTCCCACAACTTTATTGGGGCAGCCGTGATCGTAAGTTTTTGTACAGCAGTTATCCGTATTTTTCACCGGAGGATATGCTGGCAGCAGTTTTAACGGCATATGCACGGAGCGCACAGAAAGCAGGAAAAGAATTTGCACTGCTTACCTTCAGCCATTATCCGTGGCAGGAGAGATTGCTGATCGAAGCTGTTGAAAGAATGGATTCTGCAGTGCCCATTATACTGGATCATAAATGCCAGCCGGGAGACTGGGATATACATCGCCCGGTGAATAATGTGCTTGAGCATGTAAATCAGAAAAAAGCAGGCATGCTTTTTGATGGCGCCGGGGAGTATTGGGGACAGTGCAGGGTGCCTTTTTGCCTGCCCGAAGATATTCAGGCACGTTTGCAGCATGCACTGAATTACAATACCAATATCCGGGAACTGGGCATGCGTGTTATGTGGGAGTTTGATAATGTATTTGATAATTACAATGAGATTAACTTCTATGCATTGATGCGTTTTGCAAAGGATCCGTGGATCCCTATTGAGCAGGTATGGCAGGATTGGGCGGAGGAACGCTTCGGCAAGGAGGCAGCACCTGCAATCGTCAGTGCACTTTCCCGTACCCAGGAGATCGGTTCGAAGATCTTTTATATTCTGGGCTGTTGGTCCAATAATCACAGTATGCTGCCGTCACTGGCCTACATTACCAGTCATACCATGAACTTTGGACGCGCACTTCGTGAATGGAAGCCCATGGATTATGTAAATGAAGCAATCTACTTAGAGTTTAGCAAGCGTCCCAGGGAGATCACGGTTAAGCGTGTTATGAAGGAAAAGGAAGAAGCACTTTTGCTGGTGGAAAAATCCGTGAAGGATGTTGCATCTGTGATTGACCTTCTGAAAGAAGAGGAGGCAGAACGAATTACCTACCAGTTCGAGCTGCTTAAGGATTATACGATTATCGTTGCGGATCATAATGAAGCATTTATCCGCTATTGGATTGAAAAGACAAATCCCGCAGAGGCAGCAGCAGATAACAGGAAGAAGCTGGAGGAAGCATTAAAGAGATTGGATGCCCATGCTGATTTTGTGGAAAAGAAGTATCTGGAGAAGGAGCCGATCCTGAAAGCAGTGCATATCCGCAGGTTTACAGAGGATGTAAGGAAGGAATTATAGGAAAAAAGGAGACGGAAGAATATGAATATTTTCAGCGCCGTTCAAAAGTAATGGCTATGGATGTAGGACAAGCAATGTATAACATCCTCCCAAAAGAATTTGATGAGGGCTTTTTCAAGGAAGCCGCCGCTTTACTTAATGATGTAAAGAAAACACTTACTTTTTATGATGGTCTGAGAGATGACCTTATGAAAGCCTTTGAACAACTTAAAACTTTTGCAAGCCGTGTGGA
>CAYXQG010000043.1:0-10317 GCA_964467405.1 uncultured Acetatifactor sp.
TGGATAAAATACTTCATCATTTTCTCCGTAACGGTATAATCAGAAATAACACCCTGACGAAGCGGTCTGACCGCCACAATATTGCCCGGTGTTCTTCCTAACATCAGACGTGCATCCTCTCCGATCGCCTTGATCTTATTGGTATCTCTGTCAAAAGCCACTACGGAGGGCTCCTTCAGTACAACACCTTTTCCCCTGATATAAACCAAAATACTTGCCGTACCCAAGTCAATTCCGATATCTGTACACTGCATATTACTTTTCCTTCCTATTCTTCTTCCATTTTCCAAGCAGCGGGATCATGCGCCTTCGGACGAATGACACCGGTTCTTTGATCATATATATGATATTTGCCAATTATACACAAATTAATCACAAAGTATTCCACAATGTATAGTTTACAGTCAGCCCTCGGAAAAAGCAAGTATTTCCATATGACATTCATAAAATTTTCGAATTTCTTTATTCTTTTTCCAGCATTTTTTTGATGTACAATCCCGTATAGGACTTTTTATTCTTTGCAACCTGCTCCGGTGTGCCTTCAGCGATCACTGTACCGCCGCCGTCTCCTCCTTCCGGGCCGATATCAATAATATAATCCGCCGTCTTGATCACATCCAGATTGTGTTCAATGACCACAACCGTATTACCTCCGTCTGCCAGGCGGTGCAGGATCTCGATCAGCTTGTGAACATCTGCAAAATGAAGGCCTGTAGTAGGTTCATCCAGGATATAGATGGTCCTGCCGGTGCTTCGTCTTGAAAGCTCTGCTGCCAGCTTGATTCTCTGTGCCTCACCGCCGGAAAGAGTGGTAGAAGGCTGTCCCAGCTTCACATAGGAAAGTCCCACATCCTTTAAGGTCTCTATCTTACGGCGGATGGAAGGTACATTTTCAAAGAAGGTCACAGCCTCCTCTACCGTCATATCCAGTACATCAAAAATACTCTTTCCCTTATATTTCACATCCAGAGTCTCACGATTATAACGTTTCCCACCGCAGACCTCACAGGGCACATATACATCAGCCAGGAAGTGCATTTCTATTTTGATAATACCGTCTCCGCTGCAGGCTTCACAGCGTCCGCCCTTTACATTGAAGCTGAAACGCCCTTTATTATAGCCCTTTGCCTTTGCATCGGCAGTTGATGCGAACAGATCACGGATCATGTCAAATACACCTGTATAGGTGGCCGGATTGGAACGGGGCGTACGTCCGATGGGAGACTGATCAATATTGATCACCTTATCCAACTGTTCCAGGCCCAAAATATCCTTATGCTTACCCGGAATCGTTCTGGCCCGGTTTAATGTTTTGGCCAGATGCTTGTAAAGGATCTCATTGACCAGGGAACTTTTTCCCGAACCGGACACACCTGTTACACAGGTCATCACTCCCAGCGGGAAGGATACATCTATATTCTTCAGATTATTTTCCTGCGCTCCCAGCACCTTAATATAGCCGCCAGGCTTTCTTCGCATCTTCGGCACGGGAATCTTATATTCGCCGCTTAAATACTTGCCGGTAACGGACTCCGGCACCTTCATGATCTCTTCAGCCGTGCCTGTAGCCACCACTTCTCCACCGTGGCTTCCTGCACCGGGACCGATATCCACAATAAAATCCGCAGCCCGCATGGTATCCTCATCATGCTCCACTACGATCAATGTATTGCCCAGATCTTTCAGCCTCTTCAAGGTTGCTAACAGCTTGTCATTATCCCTTTGATGGAGTCCGATACTGGGCTCATCCAAAATATAGCATACTCCCACCAGTCCGGAGCCTATCTGTGTTGCCAGACGGATGCGCTGTGCTTCTCCGCCGGACAAACTTGCGGTTCCTCTTGCCAGAGATAAATAATCCAAGCCCACATTGACCAAGAAGCCTACCCTTGCCCTGATCTCCTTCAAAATCTGTGCGCCTATTAATTCCTGCTGCCTGGTTAACCTCATATCCTCCAAAAAAGCTGCCAGCTTTCCAATGGACATTGCTGTGATCTCATGGATATTTTTATCACAGACAGTAACTGCCAAAGCCTCTTTCTTCAGACGCATGCCCTTACAAAGCTTGCAGGGTGTGATCCTCATAAAGGTCTCATATTCCTGTTTGGAATTTTCCGAAAAGGTTTCCTTATACCGGCGCTCCACATTGCGGATCAATCCTTCAAAAGCAACCGGATAGACACCTTTTCCCCGCTGTCCCTCATAATAAACATCTACGGATTCCTCCGTACCATGCAGCAAAATCTCTTTGATATGCTCCGGATACTCTGCAAAGGGTGTATCCAGATCAAAATGGAAATGTTTACAGAGAGCCTGCAGCGTAGCATTGGTAAAGCTTCCCTTTTCATTGCAGGACTGCCAGCCCATTACAACAATGGCACCCTGATTAATACTCAGGCTCTTATCCGGTATCATCAGGTCTGCATCAAATTCCATCTTATATCCCAAACCCACGCAATCCGGGCAGGCACCAAACGGATTATTGAAGGAAAAGCTCCTTGGCTCTACCTCGCTGATGCTGATATTGCAATCCGGGCAGGAAAAGCTCTGGCTGAAGGTAAGTGTCTCTCCGCCGATCACATCCACCTCCAGAATACCCTCTGCCAGTTCCAGTGCCGTCTCTATGGAATCCGTTAATCTTTTCTGGATTCCTTCCCTGACGACCAGACGATCCACTACGATTTCAATATTATGCTTCACATTCTTTTCCAGGTTGATCTCCTCGGACAGCTCATACAGACTTCCGTCCACCCGAACTCTTACGAATCCGCTTCTTTTGGCACGGTCAAGGACCTTGGCATGCTCTCCCTTTCGTCCGCGTACTACAGGTGCAAGAAGCTGCAGTCGTACCCCTTCTCCCAGGTCCATGATCTGATCCACCATCTGATCCACTGTCTGCTTGGCGATCACACGGCCGCACTTCGGGCAGTGGGGTATACCGATCCTGGCATATAATAATCTGAAATAATCATAGATTTCCGTAACCGTACCTACTGTAGAACGGGGATTGCGGTTGGTAGATTTCTGATCTATGGAAATTGCCGGAGACAGGCCCTCTATCTGTTCTACATTGGGCTTCTCCATCTGTCCTAAAAACATACGGGCATAAGAGGACAGGGATTCCATGTATCTTCTCTGTCCCTCTGCATAAATCGTATCAAAGGCCAGAGATGATTTTCCGGATCCTGACATGCCTGTCAGTACCACAAACTCATTTCTGGGAATGTCCACGCTGAGGTTTTTCAAATTATGCTCATTGGCTCCCCTGATCTTAATATATTCCTTCCTGGGAAGCATTTTCTTTACTTCTTCCATATCCGTTTCTATACCTTTCTTCTGTCTGCTTCAAATATCCCAAAGCAGCCAACCTTCTATTCCTTCTCCAGTTCCTGAAGCTTTTGCTTTAATTCCAGCATCTTATCACGCAGCTCTGCAGCGGCCTCGAAATTGAGATCGGCTGCCGCCTTCTGCATCTTCTTCTGCACTTCTCCGATCAACTTCTCCAGCTCCTTGCGGCTCATGGATTCCGGATCCTTTTCAAATCTTACCTCTCCTGCTGCGATCTCCTTGGAAATACTGATCAGATCTCTGACTGCCTTCTTGATGGTCTGGGGTGTAATGCCATGTTCTTCATTATACTTCATCTGGATCTCACGACGCCGTTCGGTCTCCTCTAATGCTGCCTTCATGGAATCTGTCACCGTATCCGCATACATGATAACATGTCCCCGGGAATTACGTGCTGCTCGGCCGATCGTCTGGATCAGGGATGTGGCACTTCTAAGGAAGCCCTCTTTATCCGCATCCAATATGATCACCAAAGAGATCTCCGGAATATCAAGCCCCTCTCTGAGCAGGTTGATACCTACCAATACGTCAAACACATCCAGTCTCATATCACGGATGATCTCCGCTCTCTCCAGTGTATCGATATCGGAGTGCAGATATTTGACACGTATCCCCACTTCCTTCATATAATCCGTCAGATCCTCCGCCATGCGCTTGGTCAATGTGGTGATCAATACCTTATTATGCTGTTTTATCTCTTTGTTCACTTCACCGATCAGATCATCGATCTGTCCTTCTACCGGGCGCACCTCCACCTCAGGATCCAGCAAACCGGTAGGTCGAATGATCTGTTCTGCCCGCAAAAGCTCATGCTCCTCCTCATAAACGGAAGGAGTTGCGGATACAAACATGATCTGGTCAATATGTGCCTCAAACTCCTCAAAATTAAGCGGTCTGTTGTCCAATGCGGAAGGCAGACGGAAGCCGTAATCCACCAAGGTCTCCTTACGGGAGCGGTCCCCTGCAAACATACCTCTTATTTGCGGGATTGTCATATGCGACTCATCTATAATGATCAGATAATCATCACCAAAATGATCCATAAGTGTCATGGGGGTCTGCCCCGGTTCCATAAAATTCAAATGTCTGGAATAATTTTCGATTCCGGAACAAAAACCGGTCTCACGAAGCATTTCTATATCAAAATTGGTTCTTTCGGAAATACGCTGTGCCTCGATCAGCTTATCCTCTCCTTTAAAATACTGAACTCTTTCCTTCATCTCTGCTTCAATATTGTCACAGGCTAACCTGATCTTCTCCGGTGCTACCACATAATGGGACGCCGGAAAGATGGATATATGATTTAAGGAAGCATGTACCCTTCCTGTCAATGGCTCTACCTGTGTGATCCGGTCTATCTCATCTCCGAAAAATTCCACCCGGATCAGATAATCACCACCCTGTGCCGGATAAATTTCCACTACATCCCCACGCACACGGAAGGTTCCTCTCTGAATATCCATATCATTACGGTTATACTGGATGTCGATCAATTCTCTCAGTACCTGATCCCTGTCCTTGATCATGCCGGGACGCAGGGAAACGATCATATCCTGATAATCGTCCGGATTGCCGAGACCGTAGATACAGGACACACTGGCGATGACGATCACATCCTTTCTTTCTGCCAGGGATGCCGTAGCAGAAAGACGCAGTCTGTCGATCTCATCATTTATGGAAGAGTCTTTCGCAATATAAGTATCTGAAGAAGGCACATATGCCTCCGGCTGATAATAATCATAGTAGGATACAAAATACTCTACCGCATTCTCCGGGAAGAATTCCTTGAATTCGCCATAGAGCTGTCCTGCCAGAGTCTTGTTGTGTGCAATGATCAGTGTAGGCTTGTTCAGAGCTGCAATGACATTTGCCATGGTAAAAGTCTTACCAGAACCCGTAACTCCCAATAAAGTCTGGCATTGATTGCCTTCTTTGAAGCCTTTTACAAGGGCTTCGATTGCCTGGGGCTGATCACCGGTTGGTTTATATTCGGAATGAAGCTTGAAGATATTCTGTTCATTTTGCATAAAAGTGCCTCCAAAATCCGTTGTAAAGAGCTGCTGTCCTGCAAAGGATATAAACAGATTATCCCAAACAGCTTTATCAGATGTATAGTATAGCACAAAATATTTGAAATGTATAGCTTTGTGCGAACATTAGTTCTGTTATTTCTCTCACCCTTTAAAAGGGGGCATACATCAAAGAAGCTGTCGCTCTGATCTCTAGAGCAACAGCTTCTTTACTTCAAACACTTTCACTATATCATCCTCTACCATAAAGCGGACATCAAAACCGGCAAAGGATACACCATATGCCTTTTTTTGCTCACTTTGGGCAGACGGTCTCGGATCCTGCTTCAGCACCTCAAGAATTGCCTGCCTTTTGTCCGCAGGAAGCTTCTCTAACAGCTCTTTTGGGAAATCCACATCCAGACTGTATTCCTTTACTTCTCCGGCAAAGCCTTCTTTTGCATCCGGATGGCAATCTGTATACGGCAGATACGGCTTTATATCATATATAGGAGTCATGTTCCTTAAATCTGCTCCGCTTACATGAAGTACAGGGCCTGCCTGTGTCATTTCAATCCCTTCTAACTTTACGGAAGAGAGTCCGATGGGATTGGGGCGGAATGGAGATCGGGTTGCAAACACACCCATTTTCTTTTTTCCGCCAAGGCGCGGGGGTTTTACGGTTGCGGACCAGTTTTCCCGTCCGGTTCCCTGAAACTGCCAAAGCAGCCATATATAATTAAATCCTTCCAGTCCCTTTACCGCCTCCCGGTTGCGGTATTCCGGTTCAAAAACAATTCGTCCCTTTAAATCGGGTACCAGACCGCTCTGTCTCGGTATCCCGAATTTTTCCGGGAAATCTGTATGAATATATGCAATAATCTTCATCATAATACCCTATTGCTGACCGATCATTTCTGCCAGTACTTCTTTTGCATATTCTAACTGGTTATCATAGTCCTCATTATAATATGCTTCCCCATCAAACTCACATACCAGATCCGGCTCAATACCTGTTCCGTGGATATTATTACCCTTGGGGGAATAGTAGCTGCTCACGGTTATCTTTACCGCAGAACCGTCTTTAAGGCCGACTAACTGCTGTACGATACCCTTACCAAATGTTGTGGTTCCGACTAGGGTTCCGATCTCATAGTCTTTAATGGCTCCTGCTAAAACCTCAGATGCACTTGCGGAATTTCTGTCTACCAGCACTACTAAGGGCAGTTCAAATTCCTGCTTTCCGTCGCAGGAATATTCTTCCCGCATACCATATTTATCCTCTGTATAGACCACCAGTCCCTCCGGCAAAAGCATTCTGGCAATATCCACTACGGCATCCAGATTTCCACCGGGATTGGCACGGAGATCAATGATCAGTCCTTTCATGCCGGATTCCCTTGCTGTCTTTAAGGCATCCGCAAACTGGTTGACACTAACCGAACTGAATTCCGTGATCTGAATATAGGCCATGCCGTTTTCCATCATCTCGCTTGTAATAGTCGGGCTTTCTACCTGACGTCTCTCAATATCCACATACAGATAATCAACCTCTGTGCTGCGGACGATGGTCAGTGTTACAGTGGTACCTTCCTCGCCCTTTATCATGGCCACAACGGAATCCAGATCCTTTCCCTGCACCGACTCCCCATTTACCTCATAAATGATATCATCCGGTCTCAGATCAGCCTCCTCTGCCGGCGTACCTGGAATGGCGGAAATGATCTTGGGATAGCCGGTCGTAGTATCCAGCCCCACATATGCGCCGATACCATAGTAAATACCTTCCGTATGCTCCATCAAATCTGCCAGTTCCTCCTCCGTATAGTAGCAGGAATAGGGATCTCCTATGGCCTCCAGCATACCATGGTATATACCATCCTCCAGGGTGGACGGCTCCACATCATCCTGATAATAGTAGGCATCAATGATCTGCTCCAGGGCATTCAATTTCATCATCATGTTCTCATCCACAATGCTCTCCGGTGCATTTGATCCGACTTTTGCTGCCTTTCTTGCAGATGTCCAAAGGATCAGCCCTGCTGTTGCAGCGATCAATACAAAGATCAAAAGGGTGCCCAGAATACCGCTTTTAACACCCTTACGGTATATTTTTTCCTTATCCATATGGTTCTGTTCCATGTCCTGAATATCCATTCTAACTCACTGTCCTCCGTTATTCTGACAAATAATCCCACGGGGATACATAATCCCCATTCTTTCTTACCGTAAAATGCAAATGATTTCCTGTGGATCTGCCCGTGGAACCGACAGCCGCAATATGCTCTCCGCCCACTACCACATCATCCTTGGAAACATATAATGCAGATGCATGCATATATATCGTATACAGCCCTCCGCCATGGTCGATCATAACATAATTTCCCATACTGGAGCTGTAGGTAGCTGCTACCACAATACCGTCATAGGCTGCATAGATCTTCGTACCCTTCGGTGCCGCAAAATCCACACCGTTATGAAACTGCTTCACATTCAGGATCGGATGAATCCGGTATCCGTAGTCATCCGAAATTCTTGTATAGCTTTCCAGAGGAAAATAAAAGGTTCCGCCGTCATAAGAAGGGACCTTTCCATTGCTTAACAGAATTTTCTTCTTTTCATCCTCCACTGCCTTTTCCAGCTGTTTGATGATCTCATTCTGCGCTGTAATATCCGCCTCATATTCCTTGATGGCCTTTTCCTGTGTACTGATATTTTTCTCGTATTTTTCAATTTCCTGTTTTTTTGTCCGGATCAGGGTCTCCACTGCTGCCTGCTCATTTTCCACACCGGCCTTTACAGCATCCAGATATTCTTTTTCTACCTGCAGCTGTTCCTCACACAGTGCAATATACTCTCTGTTTGCAATAAACTCATCCAGCATCTCCCTGTCATATGTCGCCACTGCATTCACATAGGTGGTGCGGTTCAGCAGATCCGCAAGATTTTCCGATTTCAAAAGCAATCCTAAGATATGCATTCCTCCGTTCTCGTAAATAAATTGTATGCGGCGGCTCATGGAATCATACTGCTCTTCTTCCTGCTCCAAGGCCCTGGACAGCTTCTGTGCGGTCTCGTCTATTTCTGCTTCCTTTTCCGTGATCCGGTTATTCAGATCTGCAATCTTTCCCTCAATCTGCGCCAGTGTGGCATCCAGCTCGGTTACATAATTATTCAGATCCTTTTTTTCCTTCTCCAGATTTTTTACCATCTGCTGCACATCGGAAAGAGAATCCTTTAAATTGGATACCTCTTTTTGGGCATTTGCGATCTGGCTCTGCATATCCTTAATGGTATCCGAGGTTATCCCGGCCTTTACGGTCATGCCGGACGAGCCGGCAAAAGCAATAAGCAATGCCGCGCATAAAAGTATCCCTATCCACGCTTTATATCTCTTCATATCTTATTTTCCTTTAAAACAGAACAGAGAGCCATATACGGCTCTCTGTAGATTTGCTCCGTGAACCTTCGAATCATTCGTACGACAATGGTATCCTTATACATTTAGATGTTTTCTGACTGTAATGATACTGCCTGCGAACCCGATTCCTGCACCTACGCAAAGAGAGATGGGAAGCAGGAAATCAAACAGAACTTCCACCGGCAAAAAGTCTAACAGATTATTCAGCATGGCAAAATGCTCTACCATGTAAGTCAATACCACGTTGTATACCTCATGGATCACTACCAGCGGAATAATGGTGCCCAACAGACCGATCAGCACTCCTTCGATCACAAAGGGAGCTCTTACGATGAAATCCGTTGCACCGATATATTTCATGATATTGATCTCTTCACTTCTGACGGATATACCTACAGCTACCGTATTACCGATCAGGAAAACAGAGACTGCTAACAATACGGCAATGATCGCGATCGATACATAGCTGAGCAACAAATTGACGCCGCCCAGGATCTCGGCCACTTCTGCTTCATTATTGATCTGTCTGACGCCCGGTATGGAGCTGATATAGGTCACCAGTTCCTGATGATCCTCCACATTTTTTAAATACACTTCATAATTAAAGGAATTGCTCATAGGATTCTCGGGATAACTGTCCAAAAACTCCTCTGCCTTATCTCCAAAATATTCCTTCTGTACAAACTTCCAGGCATCCTCTGCAGAAATAAAACGTATTTCAGATACCTCCGGACGTTTTTCGATCTGCTCTCCGATCTCATCTACCCGCTCCTGGGATATTCCCTCGTCAAAGAATACAGTGATCATTACCACATCCTGTGCGCCCTTTACCATATGCTGTACATTGGTGATCAGTGCATAGAAAATACCGAACATAAACAAGCAGGCTGAAATGGTTGCAATGGATGCCAATGTGTACCACTTATTGCGGAACAGATTGATGAAGCCCTGCTTCACTGTATAAATAATTGTACTAATCTTCATCTATATAGCCGCCTTCCTCTTCATCGCTGACAATAACACCCTTTCGCATGGTAACCACACGCTTATGCATCTCATTTACGATCTCTTTATTGTGCGTAACTACTACTACCGTGGTGCCGGCCTCGTTGATCTCCTCCAAAAGCTTCATGATCTCCCATGAATTTTTCGGATCCAGATTTCCCGTAGGCTCATCTGCCAACAAAATGGACGGCCGGTTTACAAGTGCGCGGGCCAGTGCAACTCTTTGCTGCTCACCGCCGGACAATTGTTTTGTCTTCGCCTTATACTTGCCTGCAAGACCCACTGTTGCCAGCATTGCAGGTACTCTTGTACGAATCTCTGTAGTCGGCACTTCTACCACACGCTGTGCAAAGGCTACATTTTCATAAACATTTCTGTCATTTAATAAACGGAAGTCCTGAAATACAACTCCTAAGTTACGGCGGAATTTGGGTATTTCCCT
Organism: uncultured Acetatifactor sp.; assembly: GCA_964467405.1. Taxonomy (GTDB): domain Bacteria; phylum Bacillota; class Clostridia; order Lachnospirales; family Lachnospiraceae; genus Acetatifactor. The sequence continues at coordinate 10,226 of CAYXQG010000043.1, forward strand.
ATGCTTTAGCTTTGCTAAGTCCTTACCCATTACCCAGACCTTTCCTTCTGTTGCAGTTAACTCCCTAAGTAAAAGCTTGATCAGAGTGGATT
>CAYXQG010000044.1:0-10231 GCA_964467405.1 uncultured Acetatifactor sp.
CTTTAAATACTGTCATATTCGGATTTTCTATATAATCCTCCATATGAAGAGTACCCTGTTTTCCTTCCAGCCTGTCCAAAAAGGTCGGCAGTGCCATAATCTTTTCCTCCAGGTTTTCTGCTTCCCCCAGATCTACCTTAATGCCTCCAAAATACAGCATCACCTCCGTATCAGACGGAAAATAGATTTTATCCACCGTTAACATATACTTATCAAGCAACTTGGTGATGGTCATGATGCTTTCAAATACATGTGCATCCTGCACCGGAAGCTTCTCTCCCAATACAACATGGTCAAAATTAAGACCGATGATCTGAGGGACCCCTACCGTTTTCACACTGGAGGTTTCTACAACATAACCATCTCTGTCGAAATACATATTGCTGTCCATAAATCTGATATATCCGGCAAGTGCTTTTTCATACACTGTGATCCTGATACTGTCCGGCGCCAGAATCGTCACATCCATAACATCCACAAAGGGAACATTCTCCACACCTTTATTCCGGTATTTTACGGACAGGTAAAGAGAGTTATGTCCCAAAGGTCCTGCCATGACAATATCCTTTATTTCTGCTTCCGTGTAATGCAGATTGCCTTCCACATATACATTGGTCACGGAATAGGTACTGATCAGATAATAGGTCACTGCCAATATGACAGCGATCAATGTCAATATGCCCAGTACCTTTCCCTTCCATCTTCCTCGTTTCTTATACACTTACAATACGCGCTCCTAACTCTCTTAAATCCTTACAGATATTTTCATATCCTCTCATAATATATTTACACCCGGTTACTGTGGTAATTCCTTCTGCCATAAGGCCGGCCAGGATCAGTGCAGCTCCACCGCGCAGTTCCTTTGCCTCCGCTTCCGCCCCCGTAAGTAAGACCGGTCCATTGACCAGAACATGCTGATTATCCAGCATTCTCAGATCTGCTCCCATCCGTTTTAAAGGCTCTAAAATATGAAAGCGGTTTTCAAAAATTGTCTCTTCTATCATACAGCAGCCATCAGCCCTTAAGGATGCCACTAACGCCATTGACTGCAGATCCGTGGGAAAGCCCGGATAAACTTCTGTCCGTATAAGCTCTGCATGTGCAAGCTTTTTGGGTGCTTGTATATAAAGACCTTCCTGACCTGCCTGATAATCTGCGCCCATCTTTTCTGCCAGCTGCAGTACAGCTTCCATATGGTGATAGGGTGCAGCCTCCAGCAATATATTTCCTCCTGTCGCCAATGCACCAAACAGATATGTGCCGGCCACGATCCTGTCTGCCGGAATATAAAAACTGCATGCCTGCAGCTTTTTCACGCCTTTGATCAATATACGGTCTGTTCCTGCACCTTCTATCTCTGCACCACAGGCTGTCAGGTATTCACACAAGGCGGCCACCTCAGGCTCTTTTGCCGCTCCCTCCATGCAGGTAACTCCCTCTGCAAGGACTGCTGCAAGTATGACATTTTCTGTAGCACCAACACTGACCTTGGGAAAACGGATCACGCTCCCATGCATTCTGCCGTTTACATAGCCACGGATCCTTCCGTCTTCTTCCTCAAAGCATGCTCCCATTTGCCCCAGTGCCTCCAGATGCAGATCGATGGGTCTGTCTCCGATCACACATCCTCCCGGATATTCCATGATCACTTCACGACTTCTGCCAAGCAGTGCACCCAGCATACACAAAGAGGATCTCATTCCCCGAACAGCCTCAGAGGGCATGGGGCCCTTCCGTATATGCCTTGTATCCACACTAATACTGTCCGAGCGAATTCTTACAATACAGCCTATACTTTTTAACATTTGCTGCATCTGAAAAATATCCTGTATACGGGGACAATTGTACAGGATGTTTTCTCCGCTTGTCAGCAGCGAAGCTGCCAATATAGGCAGTGCTGCGTTTTTGGAGCCCTGTATCCTTACCGTCCCTTGCAGAGCCACGCCACCATGAATACTGATAGAATCCATCCGGTTTCACCGTTTTTTTCGACTTATTCTATGATATGCGCTCCCTGCAAAAATGTACATTGTCCTTTTGCAGTCCTACATTTCCTTCAGCTGAATTCTCCTTGCTACATTCAGAACCAGGCCTATTTCGATCAGCAAAAACAATACAGAGGTTCCGCCGTAGCTGATAAAGGGCAGAGAAATACCTGTATTCGGAATGGTATTGGTCACTACTGCAACATTCAAAATAACCTGAATGGCTATATGTCCCATAACACCAACCACAAGCAGTGCTCCAAACAGATCCGGTGCATTGTTGGCAATGATCATCATTCGCCACAGCAACAGAATGAACATCAAAATAATGGCAATTGCTCCAAAGAGCCCCAGTTCCTCACAGATAATGGAAAAAATCATATCATTTTGAGCCTCCGGAATAAAGCCCAGCTTCTGCATACTCTGCCCCAGTCCTTTTCCCAGCACGCCGCCGGAACCGATCGCATAAAGTGCCTGCAGTGTCTGGAAACCGATATCCTGTGCATAAGCCTCCGGATTTAACCATGCCAGGATACGCTTAAAACGGAAATTCATATCCTCTGACAAGGTCATTTGTGAAATATAATAAACAAATCCTGCCACTGCGGATATTCCCACAAGACTAATTGCAATAAATCTCTTGTAATCCGGACTGGATACAAAAATCATGAATACTGCAATACCCAAAATAATGATCGCAGAGCTTAAATTATCCGTCCACTGCTGTACAGCAACTACCAGCGGCAGTGATACCAGCAAAAGAAAGATCATACCCTTAAACTTGCGAACTCCCTTTCCCATCTTACATACCAGATTAGCCAGGAAAATGATCATACACAGCTTCGCAACCTCGGCCGGCTGTATGGTCAATCCGATACCCGGTACGGGCAGCCAGCGCTTTGCTCCATGGGAAGAGACACCGAATTTAGGCACCATTGCAATCAAAATAAAGGAAATTACATATCCAAGCCCGGCAACTTTTGACCATATCGTATAAGGTATATTGGCTACGGCAGTCATTGCCACCAATCCAATGATAATGGACAATAATTGTTTCTTCAGATAATAGGCGGCATCATGATAATCTGCATATGCCTCATAGGAGCTTACAGAATAGATCATGATCAAGCCAAAGCCCAGTAAAAATAATACAATAAACAGCAGACTGTAATCAAAATAATATTCTGTTTGCGTCTTTTTCTTTCTTGCCATATTTGCCATAAAACTTGCCTTTCTAATCCTTCAGACCATTCACATAGTCCTTAAACATTTTTCCCCTGATCTCATAATTCGGGAACATGCCCCAGCTGGCACATGCAGGCGAAAGAAGCACTGCATCACCGGCTTGTGCCAATTCAGTACAAAGTGCCAGACATTCATCATAGGTATCCGCCATCCTGATATTTTCAAAACCATGATTTCTCGCACATTCTGCTATTTTATCACGGGTCTGACCGATCAAAACAAGATACTTCACCTTATTATCGAAGCTTTCAATCCATTCATCATATTCGTTCTGCTTATCATATCCGCCTCCGATCAATATGGTGGGCTTGCTCATTGCCTTAATGCCCTGAATGGCAGCATCCGGATTTGTTCCCTTAGAGTCGTTATAGTAATCAACGCCTCCCTTGGTTGCCACAAATTCTATACGATGCTCCACTGCCTTAAACCTTTTTATCACGGAAAGAATCACATTCATAGGAACCTGCATACCTTCTGCAATTGCAATGGCTGCCATTACATTTTCCACATTACACATTCCCACCAGATTCATATCCCTGTGAATATGCAAAAGGGCTTCTGTTTTTCCGTCAATTGCCTTGCAAATATGTTCACCTCGCAGGAAATATCCGTTCTCCAGTTCTCTTGCAGAAGAAAAAAACACAACCTTCGCCGGACATTTTTCTCCAAATGCTCTTGTATATTCATTTTCATAATTTAATACACAGATCTCATCACCGGTCTGATTGACAGCAATATTCTGCTTAGCCTGTGCATAAGCTTCCATGGTATGATGTCTGTTTAAATGATCCGGCGTAATATTCAAAATTGCGGATACCTTTGGATGAAAGGTGTGTACCGTTTCTAACTGGAAGCTGCTGATTTCTGCTACCGTAACAGTATCCTTTGCAGTCCCGGAAGCCTCCAGGGTATATGGATTACCGATATTTCCTACTACAAAGGTTTTATCTTCTCCACAGTAGGCCTTCATAATATCCCCTACCAGAGTCGTAGTGGTTGTTTTACCATTGGTACCTGTAATGGCAGCTACTCTTCCCTGTTCTGCCATAAAGCCCAGTTCAATCTCTCCAAGGATCAAAACCCCTCTGTCTCTCAAGGCATTTACCATGGGAATATCCGTAGGAACACCGGGGCTTAGCACTGCTGCCTCTACCTGATCCAGCACTTCCTGTGGCAAAACCGCCGAATAACACTCTGCTGTTACCTCCTCCGGAAGCTTTTCCTCCAATTGTTCTTTTGAAAGCTTTTCATCGAAAAGAATGATCATGGCTCCCATCTGATGCAGCAACGAAACCGCACCAATTCCGCTGATACCGGAACCCACTACCAAACACCTTTTTCCTTTTAACATAATTTCTCCTTTCACGCCAAAGCGCTTCTTTATCTGAGCAGTATACTCTCACTGATTACTTCATTTAATGCATATTTTATTTATTATAATCCATAATTCCTAAATAAGGAAGAATATTTTCAAAAAGCTGACGTACTATCGGTGCTGCAATCTGACCTCCGTAATAAGTTCCCTGAGGCTTATTAATAATAGCGAGTGCAATGACCTGCGGATTTTGTGCCGGTGCAAAGCCGATAAAGGAAGCAATATACTGATGGTCAGATCTGGGAAGTGTCTGACTGGTAGCTGTTTTTCCGCCAACCTGAATTCCTTCTATCCTTGCATTAGATCCGCCTCCCTCGGAAACCACCTTTTCCAAAACATAACGCATGGTTTCTGAGGTCTCCCCTGATACAATCCCTTCTGTAACAGGATAGGAAAAGGTTTCCAATATATTTCCTTCCCCATCACTGACATTAATACCCAAATGGGGTGTGACTCTTCTGCCACCGTTGATAATGGAGGAAGCAGTCGTGATCAGCTGAACCGGTGTAATCTGAAAGGACTGTCCAAAGGATACCGTAGCCAGTTCAACCGCTCCCATACGATCCTTGGCATGCATGATAGTCCCTGCCTCACCTGGCAGATCGATTCCTGTTTTTTGAAGCAATCCAAACTTTTCAAAATATTCATAAAACCGGTCCACTCCCAGACGCAGCCCTAATGTAATAAAGGAAGGGTTGCAGGATGTCATGGTCGCATGCAGAAAATCCTGTGTTCCGTGTCCCCCCGTTTTATGACACCTGATTTTTCTGTCCTCTACAACAATATATCCGGGACAATGAAAGGTAGAATCCAGTTTTACTTCCCCCGCCTCCAGGGCTGCAGCAGCCGTTACGATCTTAAATGTAGAACCCGGTTCATAGGTATCATTGATACAGCCGTTTCTCCAGATCTGATTAAGAAGCTTCTGCTTTTCTTTGCCATCCGGTTCTTCCGGCAATTCCTCCGGCAGCTCATAAGGTGCATTTAAATCAAATTCCGGAACATTGACCATGGCCATGATCTCTCCGTTGTTCGGATTCATTACGATAATAGAGACACTTTCTGCCTCCTTTGCCAGCATAGCCTGCTCAGCTAACTGCTGTGCATAGGCTTGTATGTTCACATCCAGACTGATTCTCAGTGTATTGCCATCCACCGGTTCGATCCTTCTCTCACCGGCTTCCTCCACTTCAATCCCTCTGGCATCCGTCATCGTCAAAATAGTTCCTTCCAGACCGGTTAAATAATCCTCATATATAACCTCAAGTCCTATGATTCCCTGATTATCACTGCCTGTAAATCCCAATATTTTGCTGGCCAGATTGCCATATGGATAGTACCTTTTATAATCCTCATCCACCTTAACCCCGGCCAGATCATATTCTCTGATCCTGTCACCAAGCTCCTTGCTCACATTACTCTTGATTCGTTCTATGGAACTGCGTTTTTCCACCTTCCGGCGGACTGTCTCTTCAGACATACCCAATACTTCGGCCAACACCTTCACGGTCCTGTCTGCATCCTTGATCTGATTATGGATGACTGAAATCGTACATACAGACTTATTATCTGCGATTACAACCCCATTGCAGTCTACGATTTTTCCTCTTGCAGCCTTAATGCTCCTCTCCCGTTCATGCAAATCCGTTGCTTTCCCGGCATAATATTCTGACCGCCATACCATCAAATAGACAAGTCTTCCAAAAAGCATCACCAGCAAAAACAGAAATATGGCAAACAGAAAAAAAATCTTTTTCCGATGTACAATTTTATTATGTATCCGTTCCAATAAGAAAACCTCACAATACGCGAAAAACGATTACTACACTTTATTCTCACGATCATGAGGTTATTCTTCCTTTGCTTCTGTTTCTTCCCCTTACCAGCCGACCGCTGATATACTGCCATTGATCAGATCCCCTGTTTCCGGATCTAAATGCTCTCCTGTAGCCGGATCCACTCTGTGTCCCGTTGCCTCATCAATCGGATAGGACATCCATGCCGGTTGTGCAGTATCCTGGGGATTTTGTATGTCATCCTGCACTGCATTTGCTTCTTCTTCCTCTATGGTATCCTCCTTTTTTCCGGCAATCTGAACCTGAAGTTCTTCTAATTCCTTGATTTCCATCTCAGACAACTCCTCTGTCATATAAATATTCAAATAGGGCAGTACCTCTGTTAATACATTTCTGCAAATCGTTGTTGCCAACTTGGCATCATCCTGCTTTGCCACATTCGGGCGATCCACTACCACATAAATTGCTATCTGAGGGTCATCTGCCGGTGCATAACCGATAAAGGATACCACATACTCACCATTTCCACGGGGCTGTGTCTGTGCCGTACCGGTCTTGCCCCCGATCGCATAACCTGCCGGTCGTGCTGTCTTACCGGTTCTTCTGCTACCGCCTTCTTCCATTACTACAGCCCTGCAATACTGGCGGATCTTTTCAGATGTAGATTCAGATACTGTCTGCTTCAATACTCTTGGCTCAATATTTTCAATTACTGCACCGTTTGCATTGGTAATCTTGTTGACCAGATGAGGCTCATAATAATTGCCTCCATTGATCAAAGAACAGAAGCCCGTGATCATCTGGATCATGGTCACGTTAAAGTTCTGCCCGAAGGTATTGGTTGCAAGATCGGCATCCCCCATATTTTCATCATATACCAGATTTACCGTTCTCGCCTCTCCCGCCAGATCCACATTTGTTTTCAGTCCAAAGTTATACGCCTGCTGGAACTTGGCAAAATTCGTCTTGCCGATGGCCTGTCCCATTTTCATCATTGCCACGTTACAGGACCAGGCAATCGCATTCTGTACCGATACTGCGCCGTCACCGCTTCGGATATGACAATGAATATCATGTCCTCCGATATGGAGCTTACCATTACACTCATACACCTCATTGCCCGTAATAGCACCTGTCTCCAGGCCTGTTGCAACCGTAAAGGGCTTAGCAGTTGAACCCGGCTCATAGGTATCTGCAATACAGAAATTCTTCCACAAATAATTCAGGTTCTGATAAAGTGTCGTATCATCCATGGCATCCAATATATCCTGCGTAATATATTGATTGGTCTTTTTGCCGTCAGCAGCAATCAATACATTTCCCAAAAGTGCACTTTTATTTCTCACATTATTCAAATCATAATTCGGATAACTGGCCATGGCAAGAACTTCTCCGCTATCCACCTCCATGATGATACAGCCTACATTCTCTGCACCATTGGCAATCCGGTAGTTATTCTTATATTCTTCATTAAAATTGTACAATGCTTTTTCTACAACAGACTGTATATAGGCATCTATTGTGGAATGGATCGTATAACCGTCCACTGCAGGCTTGATGGTTCTTTCTAAGGTCGAATCATCCGTTAAATATCCATACTCTCTTCCTGTCGTACCATTTAAAATATCGTTGTAATATTCCTCCAGCCCATAGCGTCCCACGTTATCATTACTTGCAAAGCCTATGACATCACAGGCCAGCATTGACTGTGGATACACTCTTTTATAGGTTTCCTCAAACCACACGCCTCTGATATTGCTGTCAGCATTCGCTGTTTCCTCAAAAGCGCTCTTCTGTTCGAAGCTTAACAGCTTCAAAGGGACATAATAGGAAGATGTCGTATTCGTTTTCACATGACTACGGATAACACTCATGTCCAGATCAAAATGTTTTTCCAATGCCTGCATCGTCGGTTCAAAATACTTTTCCTCATAATTGATGACTTTCGCATCAATTACCAGATTATATTTTTTCTCACTGACTGCCAGGGGGGTCCCCTTTGCATCCACGATAGATCCTCTCTTATATGGCAGCGTGGTACTATCATACTTCTGCTGTTTCAGAATTTCCTTATTATACCGGGTACCGCTTTCATTGGTAATGCTTACCAGACGTACGCCTAATCCCACAAAAGCCAGTAGTACTATAATAAACAGTACTGCCAGCTTTTTCTGCATGTGACTTCCAAACCGTCTGACTCTCGGTCTGTCTTCACTTTTTCTCTCTTTCGGATTTTTCCTGCTATTTCTCACTTGCTTCACCCCTGATGCTAATTGCTGTTTGTCACCTTCCGCATATAATCTGATCCTGCATACTCATAGGATATGATCTGCCCCTCCTTCGGATAGGTCATTCCCAACTCCTGCAGTGCAATTCTCCTGATTTCCTCCATATCCATTGCGCTATCTATTCTGGTTAAAGCCTCCGCATTCTCTACGCGTTTTCTGTTAATGACAGCCTCCTGTGCAGTGATCGACTGTGTCAGTGCACTAAGCTCTGACTGTAATCTGATATAGCCGGTCAAAACCACACCGGCGATCACTAACGCGGAGACCAGAAAAGCTACATAGCCAAAGCTCATATGTGCTGCCTTCTCACGGTTCTTTCTTGCCTCATTGCTCAGGCTCCTTCTCGGCTCTTCCTCTAACTGTCTGCCAAAATCCACCTTGGGTGCTGCTGTTGTGTACATATATACATTGCCTGTATGTCTTTCTCTATACTGATTATGATTCATTTGCTGTCTGACATTACTCGTCCTCATGGATTATACCTCTCAAAAATTATGCTTTTTCAAATACCCGAAGCTTGGCGCTCTTAGAGCGGCTGTTTGCTTCCAGCTCTTCTTTCGTCGGAAGTATGGGTTTTCTGGTGATCACCCTTCCGCAGGATTTTTTACCGCATACACAAACCGGAAATTCCGGTGGGCATGTACAAGGATTCTCTTTGTTTTTAAATGCTGTTTTTACAATTCTGTCCTCCAGGGAATGGAAGGTAATGATACAAAGCCTGCCTCCCGGATTCAATAAGTCGATCAAATCATCCAATGCATTTTTTAATACCTCCAGCTCCCTGTTACACTCAATACGTATTGCCTGGAAGGTCTTCTTGGAGGGATGACCATTCTGTCTCATCTTGGCCGGAATAGCTGCCTTAATGATCTCATTCAGCTCTCCGGTTGTCTGTATTTCTTTATTTTCTCTGGCTTTTACAATATGCTTTGCTATATTTTTGGCAAAGCTGTCTTCACCATAGTCCCTTATGATCCGAAATAAATCCATTTCGGAATAACCATTTACAATATCTTTTGCTGTCAGGCTCTGTCTGCGATCCATTCTCATATCAAGGTCAGCATCAAAGCGATAGGAAAATCCTCTTTCTTCCGTATCCAGCTGGTAAGAAGAAACTCCGAGATCCAGTACAATACCATCTACCTTCGTAATACCCTGTTCTAACAACGCTGCTTTCATATTGCAGTAATTGTTACGGATAATGGTAACCTTATCTCCGTATACGGATAATCTTTCACCGGCTGCTGCAATCGCTGCATCATCCTGATCTATTCCGTAAAAATGACCGTTTTTCAGCTGCTTACATACCCAGAAAGCATGTCCGCCGCCGCCCAAGGTGCCATCCACATAGATACCATCCGGATCAATATTCAAATTTTCTATGGTTTCCTGTAGCATTACGGAATAATGATTAAACTCCATATCTTCTCCTTAAATCGATAATCCAAAGCCTTCCATTGTAGCAGCGATCTCGTTCATATCTCCATCCATTTCCAAAGAATCCCAACGCTCCTGGCTCCAGATTTCAATGCGATTTCCTAC
>CAYXQG010000045.1:0-10202 GCA_964467405.1 uncultured Acetatifactor sp.
CTCCAGAGTAGTCGGCATCACTGTCTCAAACCTTTTGGTAAGCTCCCTGCAAAGCGTGATCTTACGCTCTCCCAGTGCTTCATATAACTCCTCTAAGGTGCGTACCAGATGATGGGGGGCTTCGTACAAAATAATGGTCCTGCTCTCATTCTGAAGCTCTTTTAACACAGCTGCCTTCTCTTTTTTCTCCGTCGGCAAAAATGCTTCAAAACAAAAGCGCCTTGTACTTAAGCCGGACAGGGTCAGAGCCGTTATACAGGCAGCCGGTCCCGGCAGGGAGGTTACCGTAATCCCCTGCTCATAGCACATTTGCACCAAAACCTCACCCGGATCCGAAATCGCCGGTGTACCCGCATCCGTGATCAGAGCGATATTCTGCCCGTTTTGCATCTGCGCCACCAGCTGATGCGCCTTCTCTACCTTATTATACTCATGATAACTGGTCATGGGCGTATGTATATTAAAGTGATTGAGCAGCTTGATACTGTTTCTGGTATCCTCTGCTGCTATGACATCTACCATATTTAATGTTTCAATGACGCGGGGCGTCATGTCCCCCAAGTTTCCTATAGGAGTAGCACATAAAAACAATTTTCCGGCCATATTGTTCTCTCCAATCTGTATCTGCCGTCGCGAACCCGTGACAGCCTTCTGTTCATATCCCTATGCTCTCAGCATGACTTCCTTAATATCCGTAAAGTTCATAAATCTCCGGCATATATACCCCCGGCTCCTTATAAACGATCAGGGGCTTCTCTACAGTCATGCGGGATCTGCCACCGCGGACCGCCTCAATAAGCACCATATTAGGCTCCTTATCCACATACGGATACACAAGCTGCATACGCTTAGGCTCCAGCTTGTAATTGCTTAATGTGACCATGATCTCTGCCAGTCGGAAGGGCCTGTGCACCATATAGAAATGTCCGCCGGGCTTCAAAAGCTTTGCTGCCTGACTGACAACATCCTCCAACGTGCACAATACCTCATGACGGGCAATGGCCTTTGGCGCATCCGGGTTGGTTAACCCGTGTTTTCCTATCATATAGGGTGGATTGCATGTAATGATATCAAAAGAAGCAGACTTAAATATACTGCCTGCTTCTTTAATGTCACCTGTTACAATATCGATTTTCTCAGAGAGTCCGTTCAATGCAACACTGCGCCTTGCCATGTCCGCACTTTCCTCCTGGATCTCCAGGCCGGTCAGATGGGCTGCCTGAGTTTTGGCCTCCATGAGAATGGGTATGATACCGGTTCCGGTACCCATATCCAAAACTACATCGCCCTTTTTTGCTTTTGCAAAACCGGACAGCAATACCGCATCCATGCCGAAACAGAACTTCTCCGGATTCTGAATAATCTGATATCCGTTTCTTTGCAATTCATCCAAACGTTCTTTTTCCTTCAGATTAATTGTCATCAAGTTTTGACTTTCCTTCCTGCTTCTCTAAACGCTCCAGCTCACGCATCTCTTCCTTGGACAGCTCGACCTTTTCCTTCTTGTGACGCTTCTTAAAGCGCAGCTTACCGACCTCATATTCTCGGATTTCCTTTTCATCACCGTTTTCTACGATTACCTTTACCAGCTGACGCAGCACATTTACACTCTGCACTTCACCTCTAAGTCCGTCGTCCGTGGTTACATAATCACCGACACCCGGCAGCTTACGGTTCAATTCCTCATAGGTCTCCTCTTCATGCTTCAGACAGCACATCAAACGTCCGCACACGCCTGAAATCTTGGTGGGATTTAAGGAAAGATTCTGCTCCTTGGCCATCTTAATGGATACCGGTATGAAATCTGACAAATGGGTATGACAGCATAAGGGCCTTCCGCAGATACCGATGCCTCCCACAATCTTGGTCTCGTCCCTGACGCCGATCTGACGAAGCTCAATACGTGTCTTAAATACTGCTGCCAGATCCTTTACTAACTCACGGAAATCAATACGTCCGTCCGCCGTAAAATAAAAAAGCACCTTATTGTTGTCAAATGTATATTCCGCATCGATCAGCTTCATCTCCAATCCGTGCTTACGGATCTTCTCCAAACAGATCTTGTATGCTTCCTTCTCCTTCTCCTTATTGGCTGCCTCCTGCTCAATATCTCTCTGATTTGCCACACGCAGCACAGGCTTCAGAGGCTGGATCACCTTCTCATCCTCTACCTCTTTAATATCTCCTACTACGGTACCGAATTCAATACCGCGGGCAGTCTCCACGATCACATGGTCGCCCTTTTTTATACGAAACTTTCCGGGATCAAAGAAATAAATCTTTCCCGCTGTACGAAATCTGATTCCAACTACTTTTGTCATCTATATACCTCACTTAAAACATTTCTCCCCTCAGGCATTTGTAATATGCCTGAAGATTTTGAATTCATGGATTTAAAAACAAATCAAAATCCCTGCTGCAGCCAGCTTCCCGGATTACATTTTTGCCATCCACAACGTATACTTTATCATACTTTCCCCTTACTGGGAAGTACAATCTTTTCTTCTCCTGAAATTACCGGCGTCTTTCAAACCGGTCCCTGTCAGCCGTTTTCCCGGATCTCTAACAATAACAGCTCCATGGTCAGGTCGAAATTGACATTGGCATCCAGTCTCTTCTTTGCCTTGTCCAGGGCATGATTGACCCGTTCGATTCCCTCATAGCTGCTTCGCTCGGCTACCTTACGAAGTGCCTGTATCTCTTCCTTAAATACCAGATGATTGATATCATTTGTGGCTTTGAAAAGAAGCACATCCCTATACCAGATGGCCATAATATCCAGATAGTCGTTAATCTCCAGCTTATATTCATTGATCTTTTTGATGGCTGCAATGATTTCCGGCATTTCCATATCCTGAATATATTTTAAAAGGGACAATGCCTCTGACTTAATATTGTCAAATTCCTCAGAAGCTGCCAACAATTTTGCCTTCCCCACGTTGCCTCTTGCAAAGGCAGTGCACACATCAGCCTTATAATCCGGTACCTGCAGCTGATCCATCAGATATTTCCTGATCAGTTCGTCACGGACGGGCTTCATATTTAACATCACACACCGGCTGAGGATGGTTGGCAGCAAGGTATTTACATTGGATACCAACAGCAGGATCACTGCATATGCAGGGGGCTCCTCTAATGTTTTAAGGATCGCATTCTGAGCCTGGGGCGTCATCTTCTCCGCTTCGTTGATGATATAAATCTTATATTTACTGCTGTAGGGCTTGATCGCCACATCATTATTGACCTGACTGCGGATATCATCCACGCTGATGGTATTGGGCTTTTCATGTGACACATAAATAATATCCGGCTGATTCCCTGATAATGCCTGTTTGCAGGAATGACACTCGTTGCAGGGCTCCATTCCCTGTTTCTCACATTGCAGGGTCATGGCAAATATCCTTGCAATAAATTCTTTTCCGGAAGATTTTTCACCATTGATCATATATGCATGGGAAACCTTTCCTGTAGAAAGTGCATTCTGAAGATGCTCCTTGATCTGTTCCTGTCCGATAATGTCCTTAAAGCCTGCCATAAACTGCCTCCCTTCCTGTCATGCTGTTCCTTACTGTTATGCTTTTTTCCTATCCGTAGTTTCCTGAATATAGGAAATGATCTCTGCCATACACTGCTCCAGGGACTCATTGAAAAACCGCCTCTCAATCCCTGCTTCTGCAATCTTCTCTTCGCTAAAATCCTTGCAGTCCGCAAGGAAGCGCCTGCACATCTCTTCATACTTGGGACATTGCTGCTTACGTTCCCTTTTCAAAGCCCGTTTCAGCCTTTCTCCGTCCTCCAGATCGATCAACACCGGTACTACCTTATCCGGGCCGAAATATTTTTTGATCCGGACATATGCCTCCAGGGTTCCGATCAGGCAGTAGTCATGCTTCTTAAGATCAACCGACTCATCTGCAACTGTAAAATAACGCCAGATACCATGTACCGTATCATATGCTCTGTCCTCAATGATCCTTCCTTCTGCTGCCAGCTTCTGAAATCCGGCCTCATCCGTAAAGTGATATTCTATGCCTTCCTTTTCTCCTGCCCTGATCGGTCTGGTCGTATACGGAACGATCCGTTTTAGTCCCAATGCCTTCTTTTTCAATAATCGTTTAAAAATCGTATCCTTCCCTGTAGAGCTTTTGCCCATCAGACAGATTATCTTCCCCATAGTATTCCTCCCTGCGGCCCGGTACCTGCAGTCACGGAAACCTTACTGCTTCCATACCGTAATATATCCGTTCTCACTGATACCCTGTATGCTTAAGCCCTCCGAAAGCCAGGCCCTCATACAGTCAAGCATTGCTGCCGATATTCTTTCCCCCGGCACCAGGATGGGTGTTCCCGGAGGATACAGATTCACAAACTCTCCTGCCACTCTCTCTTTCGACTCCTCGAAACGGATCTGCTCCGTCTCCCGGTCCCAGGCCTCATAAAAAGGCTTTTCTGCTGTGGGTCTAAGCTCTGTAGCATCTGTTCTTTGCTTCCTGGATTCCGCCTTCTTTAACGGACCCGTCCCATTTGCATCCGGTGAATTCGGATAAGCTCCGTTTTCCAGTCCGGCATCGATCTCCAGCAAAGCTTCCGCCAGTCTCTCATATCCATCCTTCGTATCTGCAAGGGTAAACATGGCCAGCACATAATCAGCACACATCATCTCCATTTGCAAATGGTACTTATTTAATAATATATCATACAACTCCCGGCCGGACAATCCTGTTCCCTTCACCGAAATGACCAATTTGCCGATATCATGAACTTTTTTTTCACATTCTTTCTCATCTACAGGAAGGATTCTCAAATGTTTACAGCCCTCCAGCATCTTAAGCAGCTGTTTCCAGCTTTCTGCAAAATCTGCAAAAGCCTCCTTCTTTTCTGCTGCCATCCTGACAGCCTCTTCAATACTTGCCATCAATACATAGGAAGGACTGCTGCTTTGATAAATATGCAGAAAACGTTTCAGACGATCCCTGTCTACCAGGCTACCGTTACAATGCAGCAAAGCAGTCTGGGTCATGGACGGAAGCGTCTTATGCACACTATTGATCACCAGATCTGCTCCCAGTCTGCAGCTGTTTAAGGCAAATTCCTCAGAAAAGCCCAAGTGTGCTCCATGGGCCTCGTCCACGATCAAAGGCAGCCCTTTTCCATGAACCGTCTCTGCTATTGCCCGAATATCTGCGATCCGTCCCTCGTAGGTCGGAGAAACGATCAGCACCGCCGATGCCTGAGGATACTCCCGCAGGGCCTCCTCTACCTGAGTGACCGTAACTGCCTCACTGATCCCAAAACTATCCACTGTCTCCGGATAAATATAATCCAACTTCAAATGCCTTAAATAAGCCGCATGATAAACCGATTTATGACAATTGCGGCAGATCAGCAATTCTGCACCAAAATCAACGGCTGCGCTGACAGCACTGAGAATGCCACAGGTGCTTCCGTTGACCAGATAAAAGCTTTCCTCTGCCCCATAAGCCTTTGCCGCATCCTCCTGAAGCTCCTTTAATATCCCTTCTGCCTGATGCAGATTGTCAAAGTCTTCTATTTCCGTAATATCCGTTTCGATCCACTGATGTGGAAGTGCACCTGCATCCTTCCTCTTGTGTCCCGGCATATGATAGGGATAAAAATCACTATCCCCATATTTTCTCAGCTTTTCTAATAATTTACCCACTTTTTCTTCCTGACCTGTTATTCAATCGTAATCTGACACATTTTCATGGCTTCCAATGCATTCTCATGGCTCCCGGGTGTCACTCCCGCACAGCAGGCTGCGTCTACTGCGATCTCGGTTTCCGGCAAAGCTGCTTTTGCCAGCATTGCATTGGAGATCACACAAATATCCGTACACAGCCCTATCAGAGTGATCTTTTCAATGGGCTCCGTTTCATTCAGCCCCTTCAAATACAGCGCCAGCTCAATGGAGCCGAAAGTTGGCTTGTCGATACAAATATCCTGTACAAGCTCTCTCAGCACAGGTGTGATCTGCCACCCGTCCGTATCCCGTATGCAATGAGGCACCGGCAGCTTACTGCCCTCTTGCGTCTCCATATAATCTGCTCCGTGGGTATCACGGGTAAAGATCACTTTCCCTTTAAAATTCCTGATCTTCTCTGCTGCCTTCGGCACAATAGCAACCGCCTCGGCAGTTCCCAGTGCACCATCTATAAAATCATTTTGCATATCCACTACGATCAAAACTTCCTGCATGTTCCGGTTCTCCTTTACAAAAGACTTTTTTTCATTGTAGACTATCTGTCCGGTTTTTTCAAATTATTTTAAAAAGAATCCGTACCGGTGCTGCATTCACATTCACTTCCTCACCTCATCCGCGATACCTGACAAAGCTGAAGTGACTATCTGCAAAGCTGCCGTTAAGGTCCCAACGGAATAATTTGTTTGCCTGAATATCGATTCCGTTATATAATGAAGAGAGCAAACCAGAGAACAGCGGATGGATTCCTCCTATACAATGCATGGGCGATCCGTCATCTTTGGTTCAAATAAGGAAAAGGAATGAGGGTATTGATATGGCAAAGGAATTGCTCAAACGTAGTGAAGTAAAAGAAGAATTCACCTGGAATCTGACAGATATGTATGCAGATATCGCAGCATGGGAAGCTGACGTAGAAAAACTGCAGGTGCTTACTGAAGAATTAGCCAGGCTGGAAGGCAAGGTATGTGACAGCGCCGGTAATTTACTGGATGCACTGAACAGAAAGGCCGAGATCGAGCAGATTGCCTCACTGGCTTCAAATTATGCCAGCCGACTCAGCGATCAGGACACCTCTGATACCAAAAATCAAGCAATGTGCCAGAGATTAAATTCTGTCATTGCAGGCATCAGCAGCAGATTATCTTTCATTGAACCGGAAATTCTTGCAGCAGACAATGCTGTTTTGGAAGAATATAATACACAGGAGCCGGGACTTACACTTTACCGCGGCCAGATTAAGGAGATCCAGCGTCTGAAGCCTCATCGCTTATCAGCCGAAATGGAAAAGGTGCTGGCCATGACTGCCGATATGGGACGCACAGCTCCGCAGACATATTCTATTTTTACAAACTCCGACCTGACTTTTCCCCAGATGCAGGACGAAAACGGAGATACTGTCCGCATCTCTCACGGACGCTTCATCGGCTTAGAGGAATCTTCCGACAGGCGTGTCAGAAAGGAGGCCTTCGAAAAGCTTTACCATACTTACGATCAGTACAAAAATACCTTAGCAAGTCTCTACAGCGGCCAGGTAAAGAAGCTGATGTTTCATGCAAAGCTACGTAACTATAATTCCACTCTGGAAGCTGCAGTAGGTGCCAACAATGTTTCCCCTGCTGTTTACGACAACCTGATCAGTACCGTAAATAAAAATCTGGATAAGCTTCATCGTTATGTCAGCCTTCGTAAAAAGCTTTTAGGCTTGGACGAATTGCATATGTATGATATCTACACCCCCATGATCCCCGATTCTGCAAAGAAAATCTCCTACGAGGAAGCAAAGGCTACCGTTTTGAAGGCATTAGCTCCTTTAGGTGAGGATTACGTGAAAGTTGTCGAAGAAGGCTTTAAAAACCGTTGGATCGATGTATATGAGAATATCGGAAAAAGAAGCGGTGCCTATTCTGCCGGTGCTTACGGAACCCATCCCTATGTATTATTAAATTACAACGACAGCCTGGACAATATGTTTACACTGGCACATGAAATGGGACATGCCATGCACTCCTATTTTTCCAATAAAACACAGCCTTCCATCTATGCCGGCTACAAAATTTTCGTAGCAGAGGTTGCTTCCACCTGTAACGAAATCCTGCTGATGGAATACCTCCTAAGCAATACAACTGACAAAAAAGAAAGAGCATATTTATTAAATCACTATCTTGACAGCTTCAAGGGTACTGTTTACAGACAGACCATGTTCGCAGAATATGAGCGTGAAACCAACCGCCTGGCCGAGGCCGGTGAAAGTCTGACTGCAGATGTATTGAGTAAGGTGTATTATGATCTGAACTGCAAATATTACGGACCTGACATGGTTTCCGATCCTGAAATTGCCGTAGAATGGGCAAGAATCCCTCATTTCTACTACAACTTCTATGTATATCAATATGCAACCGGCTTTTCAAGTGCTGTAGCTATTGCCCACAACATTCTGAAAAACGGAGCACCTGCTGTGGAAGCCTATAAAAAATTCCTTTCCGGCGGCTGTACCGACTCACCTGTTGAATTATTGAAAATTGCAGGCGTTAATCTGGAAAGTCCCAAGCCTATTCAGGATGCTCTGGATGTATTGGGTGGCATCTTAGATGAAATGGAACAGCTGGAATTGTAAATAAGATTCCTACCGATGAATAAAGAGCATCCGACAGGATCCCATCCCCCTTCTCAGAGGGCCGGTCCTGCCGGATGCTCTTTTATATTTTCTTTCTAAGCTGACGGATACAAAGCGGTACTTCCACAAGCAGCATGACACTCCAGCCTGCCATACAGGCAAAGGCAATACCTACGATTCCCAGCTTCGGCGCCAATAAATAGGTGAAAAGCACCCGGATGCCGGTTTGAATAGAGGTACCAAGTAAGGTGATCTTCAGCTTGCCCATTCCTCTAAAGAAGCCCTGCACACCATTGGTCATAGCCGGCCATAAATAGAACAGGGCCATCCAGGTCAGATATTCCGTGCCCATCTGCACAACACCCTGCACGTTCTCTCCCGTCACAAATAAGGATACGATCTGTTCTTTGAACAAAAGGGTAATGCCTCCCACAAGAATCCAGTAGGCAGCCTCCAAAGACATACCGACCTTCAAGCCGTGCCTGATCCGATCCTCCTTATGTGCACCCCTGTTTTGTGCTATGTAGGTTGTAATGGCCTGTGCAATACTCTGCTCCGGCGTAAATGCAAAATCATCCACCCTTGTAACTGCATTGAATGCTGCAATTGCATCCACACCCAGGGCATTCACCTGCCCCTGGATCAGCAACTTACCTATGGGCTGAACCGCCTGCTGCAGTGCCGTCACACCTCCATATCCGGCGGTCCTTGCCAAGAGGCTGCGATCAATCCTCCACTCCCCTCTCCGGGGACATAATTCCGGAATATTTTTTACCAGATAGATACCGGCAAGCACTGCCGAAACTGCCTCTGCAATAACAGTCGTCGTACCGCTGCAAACAATACCAAAGCCCAGACCACCGATAAAGATCAGATCCAGTACACCATTCAAAATGGATGCAAACATCAAAAACTTCAGCGGTGTCTTCGAATCCCCCACGCTTTTTAACGCGGCAGACAATGCATTATAGAAAAACGTAAACGGTGCACCCACAAAAGTGATCCGCAAATATGTTGCCGTAAGGTCCATGATCTCATCCGGCACTGCCAATAATCCCAGGATAGGATGCACAAATATGATTCCCAATGCCGCAACCATACAACTCAGGACAGCACCTGAAAGAAGTGTTGTGGCGAACTGACTCCGCAGCTGCTTCCAGTCCTTTCCTCCGAAAAATTCACTCATCAGTACACCGGAGCCCAGACACAGACCTGTTATTGCCAAGATCACCAGATTCATAACCGGTGATGCAATACCGACTGCAGCCAAAGCTCCTTTTCCTATAAATCGCCCTACTATAATGGAATCCACCGCATTATAACCCATTTGAAACCAATTACCAAGCAGCAACGGTATTGCATACTTTCCTAAATGCTCCAGGGCAGATCCCTTTGTCATGTCTCTCATCTTATCATCTCCATAACGTCGTTTTAGGAAGAGCAGGCATTTTACTGCAAATTCCCTGCTCTCCCTCTTAGATGTGAATTCATTGTTCTGCTGTTTTCATTATCTGAATATATATATTATATCTGCTTACGTTTGCACTTACAACGTCCTTTTTTCTACCGGTAGATCTAGGTTGTATACCTGCTTCCTTAATATTTTGTCAAATTCTAACTTATGGAGAGGAGGTTGGTGGTATCCATAGATTCGACTACAGTGCATCCATATACTTTCATCAGAAGCGGTCTTACAATGCAGTTATTCTAAAATCTACTATCTTTATATAAAAGAAAAATGGCGGTCTCCCTTGTATTCAAGGTTTTCCGCCATTTTGCATAAGTGAAGCACGGGGGATTCGAACCCCCGACAACTTGATTAAAAGTCAAGTGCTCTACCGACTGAGCTAGTGCTCCATATATAAC
>CAYXQG010000046.1:0-10198 GCA_964467405.1 uncultured Acetatifactor sp.
GCGATATTCCGGCTATGTGGCTTAGAGATTCTGCTGCACAGGTAAGACCCTATGTCAGATTTGCAAAGGAGGATGAGGGCTTACAGAAAATATTGGAAAGTGTGATTGCAAAACAGGCAGAATTTGTATGCCTGGATCCTTATGCCAACGCTTTTAATGCAAGTAACAGCGGCGACGGACATAAGGATGATACGCAGTTAAATGACCATGTATGGGAGCGTAAATACGAGGTGGATTCTTTGTGTGCACCACTATATCTGGCAAATACTTATTGGAAGACTACAGGAATTGACAGGATCTTTACAGAGGAATTCAGGGAAATGATCCGGGCAATTGTCAAGGTTTTCCGCACGGAGCAGGATCATACCGGATCAGAATATTATTTCAGAAGATATCATTGTCCGGTAACAGATACACTTCCCTGCGAAGGCAAGGGTAATCCTGTAAAGGTAACCGGTATGACATGGTCAGGATTTCGTCCTTCTGATGACTGCTGTACCTATGGTTATCTGATCCCTTCTAATATGATGGCAGTAAAGGCGATGGAATATGCGGCTGCAATGTGCAGAGAGGTATATCAGGATGAAGTGCTTGGAGCTGAGTGTGCAGCTCTGGCAGGAGAGATCAGAAAGGGTATCGAGGAATATGCAATCGTAGAGCATCCGAAATACGGAAAGATTTATGCCTTCGAGACGGATGGCCTTGGCCATTACAATCTGATGGATGATGCAAACTCACCCAGTCTTTTGGCAATGCCTTATTTGAATTTCTGTGATAAGGAGGATGAATTGTATCGTAATACGCGTAAATTTATCCTTTCAACGGACAATCCATATTATAAGGAGGGTACGGTTGCGAAGGGTGTGGGAAGTCCTCATACGCCGGAAGGCTATATTTGGCATATCGGTATTGTGATGCAGGCATTGACATCCACAGACAGGGAAGAAATCATGGAATGTCTGGAGATGCTTTCCAAAACACATGCAGGAACCTATTATATGCATGAAGCATTTCATCCGAGTAATCCGGAAGAATATACAAGACCGTGGTTTGCATGGGCAAATACATTATTTGCAGAGCTTCTTCAGAATCTGAAGGAAGAAAACTTTTTTGCATAGCATAAATGAACAGAGGAGAGTGTGAAAGATAAGGAGTGATCTGACTGCCGGATTCACCTCTCCTTTGCTTGGTATGGGAAGAGATTGGAAATACGATGAAGAGACAATATGACAAACAATCCGTCACAGAATTTGTGAAGGAAGTAGTTATGATAGGTACCCCGGTCGTAATACAGAGCGTATTAGGCTCTCTGGTCAATATGCTGGATGTTATGATGATCGGGCAGTTAGGCGAGATCTCCATTACGGCTTCTTCTGTCAGCAATCAGTGGTTTATGCTGTTTGCACTTTTATCCAATGCATTGTGCGCTGCAGGAGGTATGTTTATTTCCCAGTACTGGGGTAAGAAAGAGCTTGATACCATTCATCAGTATATGGGGATCCTGTTTTACGGAGTATTGTCGTTGGGCGTGATTTTCGGTGTTACGGCTATGACGATTCCGGGTGTGATCCTGCAGCTGTATTCCAGGGATCCTTTGGTACTGGCACAGGCAGAGAGTTACCTGCGCATACTAGGTATCAGCTTTTTGATCAATGCAGTAAGTACGGTTTTGATCACAGGTTTAAGAAGCATTGGTGATACAAAGATACCTATGCTCGCATCCGCAGCATCCGTGATTACCAATGGTATCTTAAATTACATATTTATATTCGGTACACCTATTTCTCCTGCATTGGGGATACAGGGAGCAGCCTTTGCAACAGTGATCGCTAGAATCGTGGAATTTATGATCGTTACAGTCTATGTGTACCGGAAAAAACCGCCTGTTTATTGCCGTATCAAGAAATACTTCAGGGTACCGGCAGAGGTGTGGAAAAAATACTTTAAGGTGGGCTTCTGGGTGATCTTTGCAGAGGTATTGTATGCTGTGGGAAGTACGATGTACAGCATTGCCTATAAATATACCGGCACAGAGGGTCAGGCAGCGCTGCAGATCATCAATACTTACCAGAATCTGGCTTTGATCATGTGCGGCGGCTTCGGCACTGCGGCAGCGGTTATGATCGGTATCAGACTGGGCAAGAACAAATTCGAGGAAGCGAAGCTGTGCTGTAACAGGCTGCTTGTGTTTGGAATCCTCATTTCCCTGTGTCTTACTTTGATCGTTGTACTGGTCTCTCCTCTGCTTTTGGGGATTTTCCGGGTAAGTGACAATGTACGGGGCTATCTGGAGATCATGATCCTTATTATGGCCTTTGCGGTACCGCTTAAATTTATGAATTACTTATGTATTGTAGGTGTGCTCAGAAGCGGCGGGGATTCCACCTTCTGCTTTATTGCGAATATGTTCGGTGTATGGGTTGTAGGACTGCCCTTAGTGTGGCTTTGTGCGGTATACTTAAGGCTGCCGATCTATATCGTTTATCTGATGGCTAATATGGAGGACGTGGGTAAGCTGTTAGTTTCCTTCCCGCGAGTCCTTCGGTATAAGTGGATGAATAATCTGACTTCATAGAAAAGAGGGAAGGAAATTGAATAAGAAGTGTAAAACAGCAATTATTGCTTTGTGTGCGGCTGTAATAGTGATCACAGCAGTTGTAGGAGGAAATATGGGTATGAAATATAAGGAAAGACAGGACAGAATAGACCGTGCAAATACGGCTATGGAAAGTTTTCTGAACAATTATTATGCAGTCTCTGAGGACGGCAGTACAGGCCTTATTCCGGGCGGACATTTCTGGACAAGAGCGGAAATGTTTGAAATTGCGGTAGATGCCTATGAACAGACAGGGGATGCAAAATATCGTGATCTTATGTGGCAGATGTACAGTGGTTTCCTTGAGGAGCATGGAGAAGATTGGGCATATAACGAATATAATGATGATATTATGTGGATGACCATTGGCTGCGCCAGAGCATATCAGCTTACCGGTGATACAGCATATAAGGATACAGCGGTTAAGCATTTTAATATGGTATATGACCGCGCCTGGGATGAGACACTGGGAGGCGGACTTTTCTGGAGAACGGACAACCAATGTAAGAATTCCTGTATCAACTGTCCGGCTGTGATCGCAGCAGCTCTTTTGTACCAGATTACAGAGGAACAGGTATTTTTGGACAGGGCGCTGCAGATCTATCAATGGCAGATCAATACCTTAAGTCAGGAAAATGGTGCAGTGTATGATAATATCGACCTGGCAGGAAATTATAATACCTGGTGTTCTACTTATAATCAGGGAACCTTTATCGGCGCATCCCACCTCCTTTATAAGATCACGGGAGAACGGTCCTATCTGGACAGAGCTGTTAAGGCAGCAGATTATACTATGAATGAAATGTACGCACAGGGTGTGATCAATACGGAGGATTCGGGATCGGATCTGCCCGGCTTTAAAGGAATCCTGGCAAGGTGGCTGGGTAAGCTTGTGGTGGAAGAGGATCTTGAGCAGTATAAGGACTGGCTGCTGTTAAATGCAGAGAGCGCATGGAACAACCGTAATGTTAAGGGATTAATGAATACACTGTGGGGCGAAAAAACGGATGATAAGAAATTCTATATGCCATGGGGATGCTCTGCGGCAGTTGCATTGATGTATGCGGTAATCGATATCTGAGAAAGGCGGAAAGAGGCACAATGAAATTAGAAGGAAAAAAAGTCTGGTTTTTAGGAGACAGTATTACAGAGGGTGTGGGAACCAGCTGTGAGGAGATGCGTTTTACGGAGCTTTTAAAGAAAAAGGCGGGACTTGCACAGATCAAAAACTATGGCATTTCCGGTACCAGAATTGCAAGACAGCAAAGGATCTGTCCGGATACAGAGTTTATGGATCGGAATTCTTATTGTGAGAGATTTCATCAAATGGAGGATGGCGCGGATATAGTAGTGGTTTTCGGCGGAACCAATGATTACGGACACGGGGATGCACCTTTTGGTACCTTTGAGGACAGGACCATGGATACTTATTGCGGAGCTTTGCATTATTTGATGCAGGGACTGATTGAAAAATATCCGGAATCTGTTATTCTGTTTATGACGCCGATTCACAGGGAAAGAGAAAATGTAGAGAATGATGCAAACCATCTGCCTCTGGTATCCTATGTGGATATGTTAAAGGAGACAGCAGCATATTATTCCATACCGGTTCTGGATCTGTATAATTACGGAGGCATCTATCCGGATATTCCGGCGCAAAGGGAAGCTCTTTGCCCGGATGGACTGCATCCCAATGATGCAGGAAATGTAAAGATCGCTGAGAGACTGCAGGCTTTCCTGGAGGCGTACTAATTTTAGACAAAGGAGACTAACTATGACAAAGTGGAATCGTTTTTTACATTTGCCCATGATTCCTTTAGGAGAAAATAAATCCATGATCACCGGATGTGCAAAGCATATTGCACTGTCCAGAAAAGCGGCTGCTGAGGGTATGGTTCTGTTAAAAAATAAGGAACATCTGCTGCCACTTTCAGCAGGAAGCAGAGTGGCGCTGTTTGGTAAAGCTACGGCAGATTATGTCAAGGGAGGCGGAGGAAGCGGCGATGTGACCACGGAATATATCCGGAATCTCATTGACGGCATGAAGGAGAAGCAGGCGGAAGGTAAAGTAGACCTGTTTGAACCGTTGACAGACTTCTATCAGGAAAATATCAGGGAACAGTATGCAAGACAGATCAGACCCGGTCAGACCACGGAGCCGAAGGTGCCGGAGGACCTGCTCAGAAAGGCAGCAGCATATACGGATACCGCGATCATTTCTATCTGCCGTTTTTCGGGAGAAGGCTGGGACAGAGATGATGCAGACTTTTACCTGACGGAACAGGAAAAAGAAATGGTGCAGGATGTGAAAAAGCATTTTGCCCATATTGCAGTGGTATTAAATGTGGGCGGCATGGTGGATACCTCCTGGTTTAAGGAAGATGAGGATATTCAGGCCGTACTGCTTGCATGGCAGGGGGGCATGGAGGGTGCCATGGCGGAGGCAGATATTCTTTGCGGCGACAGCTATCCTGCAGGTAAGCTTGTGGATACCTTTGCAGCAAGCTTTGCTTCTTATCCTTCCAGTGCCGGTTTTCATGAATCAGAGGATTATGTCGTATATAATGAAGATATTTATGTAGGTTACAGATATTTTGAAACCATAGAGGGCGCTTCAAAGCAGGTAAATTATTGCTTTGGCTATGGTCTGTCTTATACCGAGTTTGAGATCTACTGCGAGGGCGCAGCAGAGGATGAGGAAAAAATCCGTTTCGATGTACAGGTAACAAACATCGGAAAACGTCCGGGCAGGGAAGTGGTACAGCTTTATGTGTCGGCTCCTCAGGGCAGACTGGGTAAGCCTGCAAGGGAATTAAAGGCATTTGGTAAGAGTGCGGAATTAAAGGCCGGCGAAAGCCAGAAATTATCCCTTACCGTAAAGAAAGCGGATCTGGCTTCCTATGATGATGTGGGAAAGGCTGTTAAGTCTGCGTGGCTCCTGGAAGCGGGAGATTATCATTTTTATATCGGAAATTCCGTACAGGATGCAGAGGATACGGATTTTGTATGGCATGTAGAGGAGACTGTTGTTGTAGAGCAGGCAGAGGCAAGATGTGTTCCTTATGAGGTAGAGGAGCGTATGCTGGCAGACGGAAGCATGGAGAAGCTGCCTACCTACGGGGAAAAGCAGATCACGGATCTGGTTCGTCATTTTCCAAGAGCTTATACACCGGGGCAGAAGGAGGTCCCGTACCGGCTGATGCCATGGTATGAGGAAACTAAGAAACCCCGTCCTGTTTTGTTGGATGTGGCAGAGGGAGAGATGACGCTGGATGCGTTTATAGATACCTTATCCGAGGAAGAATTGATCGGACTGTTGGGAGGACAGCCAAATACAGGTGTTGCCAATACCTTCGGTATCGGCAATGTGGAGTTAGCAGGCATTCCCAATGTGATGACAGCAGATGGCCCTGCAGGGCTTCGAATCGAACCCCAATGCGGTGTCTGTGCGACAGCATGGCCCTGTGCTACCCTGTTGGCATGTACCTTCGATGAAGCATTGGTAGAACAGGTGGGCAGAGCGGCAGCGCTGGAGGTAAAGGAAAATAATATCGGTGTATGGCTGGCTCCGGCTATGAATATCCATAGAAGTCCCCTGTGCGGCAGAAACTTTGAATATTATTCAGAGGACCCTCTGGTAGCAGGCAAGATCGGTGCAGCCATGGTGCGTGGTATCCAGTCTGCACATGTGTCTGCGACCATTAAGCATTTTGCATGCAACAATAAGGAGACAAACCGTTCCAACAGTGATTCACGTCTGTCGGAAAGAGCATTGCGGGAAATTTATATTAAGGGCTTTGAGATTGTTGTGAAGGAAGCGGATCCGTGGACGATCATGACCTCCTATAATATCATTAACGGTATCAGGGCGGCTGAGAATAAGGATCTGCTGACTGGAATCTTACGTGAGGAATGGGGCTTTAAGGGACTGGTCATTACAGACTGGTGGAATCACGGAAGCCACGAAAAAGAGGTTCGTGCAGGAAATAACCTACGCATGCCTTCCGGAAAGGAACAGGAGCTTTGGGAGGCTAAGAAGGCAGGAAGAATCACAGAGGAAGAGATCAGAAGCAGCGTGAAGTATATTTTAGAGTTGATTTTGAAGCTGGATTAGGATATTGTAAATAGTGGCTGCTTTGCAGTCACTATTTTTGTGCGAAAAGATATCAGGATTATAATTGGTCCGATTAGATTTGGAGGAAGAATATGACAAAGGATATGACAAACGGATCGCCGTTTAAACTCATTTTAAACTTTTCAGTTCCTTTACTGTGTGGTTTCCTGTTTCAGCAGTTTTATAATATTATGGATACCATTATCGTGGGACGTTTCCTAGGCGTAAACGATCTGGCTGCAGTGGGAGCTACCGGCTCGATCAACTTTCTGATCATTGGCTTCTGCATCGGTATCTGCAGCGGCTTCGCCATTCCCATTGCCCATAAATTCGGTGCCAGGGATTATGTAGGCATGCGTAAATTTGTGGCTAACTGTATGTGGCTTTCTATTCTGTTTGCCATTGTGATGACCATTGCAACTACCTGCCTGTGCCGTCAGATACTGGTACTGATGAAGACACCGGAGGATATTATTGAAGGCTCCTATCGTTATATATGGGTCATTTTCCTGGGAATTCCTGCAGTATATCTGTACAATATGCTTTCCGGCATCATCAGAGCCTTGGGGGACAGTAAGACACCATTGATCTTTTTGGTGATCTCTTCCTTCCTGAATATCGGTCTTGATATTTTCTTTATTACGGTTTTGAAGACCGGTATAGCGGGTGCTGCGTGGGCTACGGTTATTTCACAGGCTGTTTCGGGTGTGCTCTGTCTGTTCTTTATGATCCGGAAATTTGAAATTCTGCATGTTCGGGGGGAAGAATGGGCAATGGATAAGGATCTGATGATCGCACTTTGTAATATGGGTGTCCCCATGGGATTACAATATTCCATTACAGCCATCGGCAGCGTGATTTTACAGGCGTCCACAAATATGCTTGGCTCTGCGGCAGTAGCAGCTACTACTGCAGGAAGCAGGATCAATGGCTTTTTGGCAAGTCCCTTTGATGCCATGGGTTCCACCATGGCTACCTTTGGCGGGCAGAACGTGGGTGCAGGTAAGGTGGACCGTGTAGGTAAGGGTGTCCGTTCCTGCATAATGTTAAGTGCTGTCTATTCTGTCATCGCATTGGCAGTCTGCCTGTTGTTCGGCGAGCAGCTGACAGCTTTATTTGTAGACTCAACAGAGCTTGCAATTGTAGAGGATGCCAAGCTGTTTTTACTGGTAAATACATCCTTCTATATCGCACTTGCGCTGGTAAATATTGTGAGATTTACTATCCAGGGAATCGGATTTCCCAGGTTTGCAATTCTTGCAGGTGTATTTGAAATGGTAGCAAGAGCAGCTGCAGGTATGTTTTTGGTGCCGAAAATCGGTTTTGTGGGAGCCTGTCTGGGAAGTCCACTGGCCTGGATCGCTGCAGATGTTTTCCTGGTGCCGGCTTATTTTCATGTGATCAGAAAATTGAAGAATCAATTGCGACAGGAGTAATTAATGAATATATTAACGGTAGAAAATATTACAAAAGCATATGGAGAGCGAAAGCTGTTTGATAATGCCGGCTTTTACTTACAGGAAGGTGAAAAAGCAGGAATCATAGGAATCAACGGAACGGGCAAGTCAACCCTGCTTCGAATGATCGCAGGCCTTGAAGAGCCGGATGAAGGAAGGATCATCAAGGCAAATCATGCAATTATCAGCTATCTGCCTCAAAATCCTGTTTTTGACGGAGAGGAATCGGTGATTGGTGCGGTTACCAAATGGGCGGCGCAGGCCCGCATGCAGAAGGCACACCAGGATCTTACGCAGGATGAAAGAGCAGGGCTTGCTGCAGAGGCAAAATCCATGCTGACCAGATTAGGTGTATATGATTTTGAACAGAAATGCAGCGCCTTGTCAGGCGGTGAGAGAAAGCGTCTGGCATTGGTGGCGGTGTTGCTGTCACCGGCTGATATACTCATATTGGACGAACCGACCAACCATTTGGACAATGAAATGAGCGATTGGCTGGAGGGAGAATTAAAGAAGCGGAAAAGCGCCATTGTAATGATCACTCATGACCGTTATTTCCTGGATAGTGTATCCAATCGTATTGTGGAGATCGATAAGGGACAGATATACAGCTACAGTACCAATTATTCCGGCTTTTTGGAGCTTAAAGCCCAGAGGGAGGAAATGGCAGAAGCCTCTCAGCGAAAGAGAGAGTCCATCCTGCGGGTGGAATTGGAATGGGTCAAACGGGGAGCAAGAGCCCGCAGCACCAAGCAGAAGGCGCGCTTAGAACGCTATGAAGAATTAAAGAGCATTGAAGCACCAAAAAAAGACGGCGTGGTGGAGCTTTCTTCTGTGGCAACCAGACTGGGACGCACTACGGTGGAGCTTGAAAAGATCAGTAAATCCTATGGGGATAAATGTCTGATCAGAGACTTTACCTACTTTTTCCTGAAAAATGACCGAGTGGGCTTTATCGGCAAAAACGGCTGCGGTAAGTCTACCCTGATGAAGATCATTATGGGTATGGAACAGCCGGACAGCGGCAGTGTTGCAATCGGACAGACAGTGAAGCTTGGCTACTACGCACAGGAGATCGGCAACGATACCATGGATCCCAATCAGAGAGTGATCGATTATATCCGGGATACGGCTGAATATGTGGAAACCACTGACGGCAGGATCACAGCTTCCAGGATGTTAGAGCGTTTTTTGTTTGCAGGAGAAGAACAATACGGTCTTTTGGGTAAGCTTTCCGGCGGAGAGAGAAGAAGACTTTATTTGTGTAAGGTTTTGATGGAAGCACCCAATGTATTACTGTTAGATGAGCCGACCAATGATATGGATATTGCGACGCTGCAGATTTTGGAGGATTATCTGGATCACTTCCCGGGTATTGTGATCGTAGTATCCCATGACAGGTACTTTTTGGACAGAACCGTACGCAGGATCTTTGCTTTTGAAGAGGACGGTGCCCTGAAACAGTCAGAGGGCGGTTATACGGATTATGCAAACCGTAAGAGGGAAGAACAGTCCCTTATGCAGTCACAGGCAGCCGGAAGCAGGGAAGAAACCGGCAAAAATGATAAAAATAACTGGAATGCGGGCCGTCGAAGGAAGTTGAAATTTACTTATAAAGAACAGAAGGATTATGAAACTATTGAAGGGGATATTGCTGCATTGGAAGATGCCATAGAGTCCCTGGAGAAAGAAATCCCGAATTATTCCAGAGATTTCGTAAAGCTGAATGAGCTGATGCAGGAAAAGGAAGCAAAAGAAAAGCTGCTGGAAGAAAAAATGGATCGTTGGATGTATCTGGAGGATCTGGCGGCCAGAATAGAAGCCGGCGAAGAGGTGTAGCAGGCAAAAAGGAAGAATAAAAAGGATGGTATGTATCGTTTGAATGCATACCATCCTTTTTAAGTTTATGATAATACAGAAAATAGTGAAAAATATACTTTAAGTATTGACAAAATATAGCAAAGTGAATATACTTTTAGTAAATCGATTTTATCTTTTGTCATATGACAGATCTTTTATCTTAAGTATTCT
>CAYXQG010000047.1:0-3602 GCA_964467405.1 uncultured Acetatifactor sp.
CCTATTCCTTCTATGATGTCTGGGCAGATCTGTACCATATCCCGTATCAGACCTGAATACAAATGAATGTCCTTATCCGCCGGCACCCGGCGTGGCAAAAGCCTTAGAGACCATGGATTACAGCGATTTTCGTCTGTATCCGGATCCGGGCACCACTTCGTTGGTGGAAGAACTGGCAGATTACTATCATGTGGAGAAGGAACAGGTTTTTGTTGGAGTCGGTTCGGATGATGTACTGGCGATGGCTTTTTTGACCTTTTTTAATTCCCCAAAACCCATTCTTTTTCCGGATGTGACCTATTCCTTCTATGATGTCTGGGCAGATCTGTACCATATCCCGTATCAGACCTGTGCATTAAAGGAAGACTGGCATATCGACCCGGAAGATTATAAGCAGGAAAACGGCGGAGTCATCTTCCCCAATCCCAACGCGCCTACCGGATTAGAGGAGGAACAGGATACCATTGAGGAAATCCTGAAGGCCAATCCGGATGTGGTAGTGATCGTGGATGAAGCATATGTGGATTTTGGCGGCAGAAGTGCAATTTCCCTGATCGATAAATATGAGAATCTTTTGGTAGTGCAGACCTTTTCCAAGTCACGGGCCATGGCCGGTATGCGTATCGGTTATGCTTTCGGCAGCAGGAAGCTGATCGGGTATTTGAATGATGCGAAATTTTCCTTCAATTCCTATACCATGAACAGAACCTCCCAGATTCTGGGTGCAGAAGCCTTAAGGGACAGAACCTATTTTGAAAATACGGTACAAAAGATCATTGCTACCAGGGAAAGGACCAAGAAGGAGCTTGTGCGTTTAGGCTTTACCTTCCCGGATTCTAAGGCAAACTTTATTTTTGCATCCCACAAGACAGTGCCGGCAGAAGAAATTTTCAAGGCGCTGAAGGAAGCTGACATTTATGTCAGATACTGGAATAAACCAAGAATCAATAATTCCTTGAGAATTACGATAGGTACGGATGAGGAGATGGATAGTCTTCTTGCCTTTTTAGAGAACTATTTGAAAAAAGGATGAGGAAAGTTATGGAATCTTATCAGGATTTTGCTTATGTATATGATGAATTCATGGACGAAACTCCCTATGAGGAATGGTGTGAGCGCATTTGCCGGCTGATTGAAAAATATGGTGTATCCAAACCGGAGCGAGATGCTGAGGACTTATTGGATTCTGAAAAAAATCTGGTAGTGGACCTTGGTTGCGGTACGGGTACGCTGACAGAGCTTCTGTATCAGAAGGGCTATGATATGATCGGTGTGGACAATTCGGAGTTCATGCTGGGCATTGCAATGGAAAAACGTCAGGAAAGCGGGGATGAGATTCTTTACCTGCTGCAGGATATGCGTGAGCTGGAGCTGTACAGCACTGTAGGAACAGTGGTCAGCGTATGCGACAGCGTGAATTATATTTTGGAGGAAGAGGAACTGACAGAGGTATTCGGTCTGGTGAATAATTATCTTTATCCGGGCGGAATTTTTATCTTTGACTTTAATACGGATTATAAATACAGGGAGATCATTGGCGATACGACCATTGCAGAAAACCGTGAAGACTGCAGCTTTATCTGGGAAAATTATTATGACGGGGAAAGCTGCCTGAATGAATACGATCTGACTGTTTTTGTGCAGGAAGAGGGCGATATGTTCCGCAGATTCACGGAAACCCACATGCAGAGGGGGTATACGGCAGAACAGATGGAGCAGATGATATGCAAGGCCGGTATGCGCCTGATCGAAATGTTGGATGCTGATACCGGAGAGGCTGTGACACCGGAAACAGAGCGGGTTCTGGTGGTGGCAGCTGAACAGGGTAAAAATTAGAAAATCAGGAATAAGGAAGAAATACTATGACAGATTATATTGTAAGAGCAACAGCAGCTAATGCACAGATCCGTGCCTTTGCCTGCACAACAAAGGAAATGGTGGAGGAAGCCAGAAAAGCACATAATACCAGCCCGGTCATGACAGCTGCACTGGGAAGACTTCTGACGGCAGGAGCCATGATGGGAACCATGTTAAAGGGAGAGCAGGATGTATTGACCCTGCAGATCAGGGGGGACGGCCCCGGTAAAGGTCTGACCGTGACAGCGGATTCCCATGGCAATGTAAAGGGATATGCCATTGTGCCGGATGTGATTCTGCCTGCAAATGCAGTCGGAAAACTGGACGTATCAGGGGCATTGGGAGCAGGTTCTCTAAGCGTGATCAAGGACATGGGATTAAAGGAACCCTATGTAGGCCAGACACAGCTTCAGACAGGCGAGATCGCTGAGGATCTGACCTATTATTTTGCAACCTCAGAGCAGGTACCCTCCGGTGTAGGCTTAGGCGTACTCATGGAGCGAGACAATACCGTGAAGCAGGCCGGCGGCTTTATCATTCAGCTGATGCCTTTTACGGAGGATGAGGTCATAAACCGTCTGGAAGAGAATTTGAGTAAGGTATCCTCAGTGACCAGTATGCTGGAGGAGGGTAAGAGTCCGGAAGAAATATTAAAGACACTGCTGGATGGCTTTGATGTAGAATTTATGGAAACAAATGAGACACAGTTTTATTGTAACTGTAGCAAGAGCAGAGTAGAAAAAGCACTGATCAGCATCGGAAAGAAGGAAATCAGGGAAATGATCGACGATGGTGAAACCATAGAAGTAAAGTGTCACTTCTGCAATAAAGGATACCATTTTACCATTGATGATCTAAAGGAAATTTATCACAAATCCAACAGATAAGAGCATGATACAGTGCAGCTGCACTGTATCATGGCTGTGCCTTTTCTAAAGATTTTCTGATCGCTTCTAACAGAACCAGTGAAGTATATTTGCTTTCCTGCTCATATGTAATATTTTCTATGGACTGGGTTGTAATGATCTGTTCTGCCAGCGAATCAAAGGCCGGCTGCAGCAACGGGTACATGGTTGTGACAGCATCATCCAGATTCACCAGTTTTATGGAAGTAATCTGTGCCTCGTCTACAATTACTTCAACATTGATGATCCGGTCATTTAATACAAGCTCCGTATTGTAAAGACCGGGAAGATACAGAGAAGAACTGCTGACACTGACATCTGCCTCGGCGGGCGAAGGCGAAGCAGGAACAGGGGTACTTTCGCCGGGCAGGGTATGCCCGTTATCCGGCAAAAACAGAATGATCAGGAAAATAAGTAAAAGGATACCCAGAGCAATAAAGATCCCGGTATAGATCACTTCCTTCATATGAAGAACAACAATTTTGGTTTTCGAACTCATAGGACACCTCGTTTCCATTGTTATTTATATACCCTATGATATACAGACCCCAAATATACCTTACCAATGACAAATTGAAGAAATCCAATATAAGTGAAGAAAACCAATACAAACGAAGAAAACCGATAGAATTGCAATCCAAACTTCATTGTGATAAAATATACGCGTTAGGAAAAACAAGCGACGCCGAAGGCGGCATTTGTTTTTCCACGCGATAGCGAGCAAGCGTACTGCGAAGCAGTATGGGGAGCGCGGCAGCGCGTGCTTGCGAGCATATTTGAAACGAAAAACAAGCGACGCCGAAGGCGGCATTTGTTTTTCCACGCGATAGCGAGCAAGCG
>CAYXQG010000047.1:3702-10179 GCA_964467405.1 uncultured Acetatifactor sp.
GAAGCAGTATGGGGAGCGCGGCAGCGCGTGCTTGCGAGCATATTTGAAACGAAAACAAGCGACGCCGAAGGCGGCATTTGTTTTTCCACGCGATAGCGAGCAAGCGTACTGCGAAGCAGTATGGGGAGCGCGGCAGCGCGTGCTTGCGAGCATATTTGAAACGAAAACAAGCGACGCCGACAGAAAGGAATCCAATATGAAATTTACTAAAATGCATGGATGCGGAAATGATTATGTATATATAAACGGCCTGGCGGAGCAGATCCCGACAGAAAAAAAGCCTGAGGTGGTGCGCTTTTTAAGTGACAGACACTTTGGTGTGGGCGGAGACGGAGCCATCTTTATCAATGCTTCCGAAGTGGCAGATTTTGAGATGGAAATGTATAATGCGGACGGCAGCAGATCGGAAATGTGCGGTAACGGCATCCGCTGCGTCGCAAAATTTGTGTATGACAAGGGCCTTACAGACAAACAGCATATTTCCATTGTCAGTGCGGGAAAGATAAAATATCTGGATTTGACTGTAAATGACAAGAACCTTGTTGAGACTGTAAAGGTAAATATGGGTCAGCCCATACTGGTACCGGAACAGATACCGGTTGCCCTGACTGCAGATATAGCTGTCAATGTACCAATTGAGGTGCTTGGACAGGAATATCACATGACCTGTGTATCCATGGGCAATCCCCATGCGGTGGTTTTTGTGGATCAGGTAAAGGATCTGAAACTGGAGACCATCGGCCCTGATTTTGAAAATCATAAGATGTTCCCGAACCGTGTCAATACAGAATTCGTAGAGGTCATCGACAGAAAACATGTGAAAATGCGTGTGTGGGAGCGCGGTACAGGTGAAACACTGGCCTGTGGAACCGGCTGTTGTGCAACGGCAGTAGCCTGTGTATTAAATGGTTTGACGGATACAGAGGTCGAGGTAGAAGTATTGGGCGGAAAAATATGGATTCAGTGGGACAGAGAAAAGAATCTGGTATATATGACAGGCCCGGCGGCTACTGTTTTTGAAGGAGAGATTTGCATTGAGTAATACAATTTTGCGGTTGGATAATATATATAAAGCGTTTGATAATGTACCGGTATTAAACGGGATCAGCCTGGATATAGAGCAGGGCGAGTTTATTACACTTTTAGGTTCGTCAGGCTGCGGAAAGACGACCACCCTGCGTATCATTGCAGGATTAGAACAGGCAGACCGGGGCAGGGTCTGGTTAAATGGTCAGGATATTACGGAGCAGGTGCCCAATAAAAGGGACGTAAATACGGTGTTTCAGAATTATGCGCTGTTTCCTCATATGACGGTGGAGGAAAATATTGGCTATGGTTTGAAGATTAAGAAGACTCCTAAGGCAGAAATAGAGCAGAAGGTGAAAGAGATGCTTGCACTGGTTCAGCTGGAGGGGTATGAGAAAAGAAGACCGGATCAGCTTTCCGGCGGTCAGAAGCAAAGAGTTGCCATAGCAAGAGCCGTGGTAAACCGGCCCCAGGTCCTTCTTTTAGATGAGCCTCTTGGTGCATTGGACCTGAAGTTGCGTAGACAGATGCAGTTAGAGTTAAAGCGTATCCAGAAGCAGCTGGGTATTACCTTTATTTATATTACCCACGATCAGGAGGAAGCGATCAATATGTCAGACCGTATTGCCGTAATGAGGGGCGGAAGGTTTGAACAGATCGGTTCTCCTAATGAAATCTATTATCATCCCAAGACGGCATATGTGGCCGGATTTGTGGGAAATGCCAATATTTACAAAGAAAATGGACAGACCTTTGCAATCAGGGCAGAGAATGTGCTGATGAATGGGGAAGATGGATGCTGTTATCCGGCAGTTGTGAGAGAAAAATCTTTTGCAGGAGGACAGCTTAGAATTTTATTTGAGTTAAAAGACGGACAGATGATCACAGCCAATCGTTACGGAATAGACTCTGATCTGAAGATCGGAGAGCATGTGCAGATCGGCTGGAAGAAGGAGCATGCAGTATTGGTTAAGGATGAGGAGGATGCATATGCAAAAGCCTGAGCATGGTAAAGGTGCATTGAAAAAAAAGAATGACCGGCTTTTACTGGCACCCATGTACCTGTTTACCTTGTTATTTGTCGGACTTCCCTTTCTTTACCTGTTCCTATTAAGCTTTTTAAGCCGTGCAGAAGTGTGGGGTGTGGACTGGGTTTTTACACTGGACAATTATAAGCGTATTCTGGATCCTATGTATCTGGGGATTTTTGCAGACTCTTTGAAGCTGGCATTTCTCTCCACTATATTGATCACTCTGCTTGGATATCCTTACGGTTATATTATGGCCCGTATGAATGCAGTATGGAAAAAGAGGATGATGCTCCTTATTATGATACCCTTCTGGACCAGTGCGTTGATCCGCTTGTATGGCTGGATCATTGTTTTCAGGAGTAATGGTGTGTTGGACAAGGTGCTGATGGGACTTGGCTTTACGGACAGTCCGCTGAAGCTTTTGTATACGTATCCGGCAGTTGTGGTAGGAATGATCTATGCATTGATCCCTTTTATGATACTGGCGGTATATTCCAGTGCAGAAAAAATGGATTATTCCCTGGTGGAGGCAGCAAGAGATCTGGGAGCCAGTTCCTGGAAGGCATTCTGGACCGTGTCCTTTAAAATGACATTGCCCGGTTTATTGTCCGGAGTGGTACTTTCCTTTGTGCCGTCCATGGGCTTGTTTTTCATTGCAGATATTCTGGGCGGAAATAAAATTGTTTTGGTGGGGAGTGTCATACAGGAGCAGATTACAAAAGGACGCAATCAGCCCTTTGCAGCAGCATTGTCTGTGATCCTTTTGATACTCACGTCCCTGATACTGGCCATTTACCGCAAGGTGACCGGTACAACAGAGCTGGAAGGTGTTATGTAAGATGAAGAAAACGATTTGGAATAAGCTTGCCTATGTATATGTGGCAGTGCTGACGGTCCTTACCTATGTTCCCATTTTGCTGACAGTGGTATATTCCTTTAATGAATCCAAGTTAACCACTGTTTGGGGAGGCTTTTCCCTAAAATGGTATCAGGAGCTGTTTCGGGATAAGGATTTGCTGGAGGCATTGATAAACAGCCTGATTTTGGCAGGATTAAGCTGTCTGAGTGCAGTGGTGATCGGAACAACGGGCGCTTTGGGCATGCATAAAAGAAAGAATAAACTGGACAGCAGCATATCCGGTCTTGCTATGTTGCCGATCATGATCCCGGAGATTATTCTGGGTATGGTCTTTTTGTCCATATTTTCCTTTATGAATCTGCCCTTTGGAATGCTGACTTTGGTGATCGCACATACAACCTTTTGCGTGCCCTATGTATTTTCCATGGTAAAGGCACGTTTGGTCGGTATGGACAAATCACTGGAAGAGGCGGCACTGGATATGGGGGCATCTCCTGTCAGGGTATTTTTTGATATTACTCTGCCTTTGATCATGCCGGCAATTTTGTCCGGTGTCATGTTGGCTTTTGCCATGTCCTTTGATGATGTGGTCATCAGTATTTTTGTAACAGGTCCTAAGGTGAATACTTTACCAATAAAGATATATACCCAGATAAAGACCGGCGTAACTCCGGAAATCAATGCGCTGGCAACCATGATGCTGCTGATTACCGTGCTTTTACTGACAGGCTCAGCACTGATCGGCAGGAAAGAAAAAAATATTCCGGATAAGAAACAGGAGGAGACAGGATGAAAAAGAAATTTTTAACATTGTTCATGACCGGTATATTGGCGGTCGGTATGCTTGCTGGCTGTAAAAGCGAGGAAAAAAGAGAATTGAATCTGTATACCTGGAATGGGATGTTCCCACAGGAAATACTGGACGGTTTTGAAGAAGAGACCGGTATAGAAATCAATTTCTCGCATTTTGATTATGATGAAGAGATGTTAGCAAAGCTGGAAGAAACCTCAGGCGGCGATTATGATCTGGTCATTGCAGACGATTATATCATTGAGCTTGTTGTTGCAGAAGGACTGAGTCAGAAGCTGGATAAATCCAAGTTAGAGAACTATGATAATTTAAACCCGGTATTTATGTCACAGTTTTACGATCCCGACAATGCCTATACAATCCCATATGCAGCAGGCATTCCGCTGATCGTATATGATCCTGCCCTTACAGATGTTAAGCTGGAGGGATATGAGGATCTGTGGAACCCTGCACTCAAAAATAATGTGGCACTGATCGGCAACTATAGGGTTATTAACGGGATCACCTTAAAGACTTTGGGAGAATCCTTTAATACAAATGATCCGGAAACCATCCGGAAAGCAGGGGATAAGCTTATGGCGCTGGCTCCCAATATCCGTGTGATCAATGATGCGAATACACAGGATTTTATCTTAAGCGGTGAGGTAGCAGCAGGCTTTTTGTATTCCTCACAGGTGGTAGCGGCCCTTATGGCTAATCCGCAGCTGGAGATCGTATATCCGAAGGAAGGACTTGGCTTTGGTATTATGGCCTGCTTTATTCCTTCCCAGGCACCGGATGCAGATGCGGCATATGCATTTTTGGATTATATCAACCGTCCTGAGAATGCAGCAAAATGCTATGAGTATATCGGATATTATTGTGCCAATAAAGCAGCAGAGGAGTTTATTTCAGAGGAAATGAAAGCCTTTTTGGTACTGCCGGAGGATGCAGCAGAGGGAGAGATCATACAGAACGTATCAACTGAAGCAGAAGAACTTCATGCTGAAATCTGGAATCAGTTCAGAAATGCCTGCGAGTAAGCAGGGAAGATAAAACAAAAAGGGGCTGCCGCTTCACGAAATTCCATTCGTTGAAGCGACAGCCCTTTTGTTTTACTCAAAAATATAATCAATAAATTGTAATACTGTATCAACACGCTTGGTGGTAACAGCAACACCCATGGGTACTTCTCTTCCGGAGAAGGCATAAGCATCTGTGACCTTCTTGGAGTTGTTGATATACAGTGCAATGGGAACGGGATCTTCCATAGAAGAAGGATCATGATGGTCAACATCCGGCAACTCAAATCTCATATTTCCGGTATTTGCAGCTTCCTCTAACTGTCTGAGCTGAGTCATGTCAACATAATAGAAGTAGGGCTCATATTTTTCCAGCTGCTCCTGGGAAAGAATGGTGCGCAGGTCAAGGAAATTGTCTGTTGTTGCATAATGCTCAAAGGATTCTGCTTCGGCAGAAAGTACATCAAGATCACCGGCAGCCATCAGTAAGATTACCTTTTGCTGGGCAGAGGTGGATGCTTCATCTCCCGCACCGGGTGTTATATACAGGGAATCATCAATGACAACCTCGTATTCTTCGGTATCCAGATTTGCAATCTCAATAAAATCATCTAAAAAAGTATCACTGATCTCTTCACGGCCCAGGGAATTCAGGAAGATTCCATAGAAGGCATAATCCTTGGCAGTTACCAGATCATAAATAAAGGAAAAGATCAGAATAAATGCGAAGGTGCCGCCGATCACATACCATTTATAGTAGTACCAGAAATATTCCAGTTTCTTTTTCAGACTAAAGTTTTTTACAGCCTCTCGTTCCTGGCTGAATTCATCCATTACAGGCATAAGTATTCTCCTTTTTTTTACTCTTTCCCTATCATAAAGCCTTTATCGAAAACTGTCAATGAAGCATTGCTAATAAGAATATTAAAAAAGGATAAAAACTGTATTTTTGCGGTTGGAAAGCTTGAAAGTTTTGAACATCTGTTATATCATCTTTATAAAGATGCATTCAAATATACAGTAAAGGACAGGATGAAAATGAGCGAAACTTATGTAGAATGCCTGATAAAGGCAAAGCAGACAGGCACTGCAAAATTTGCAAAGGGTCTGTTAATCGTATTGACGGTTGTATTTCTTCTGGCTGCCATGATCGGCCTTTGGCCGGCTTTCTTTTTTGCAATTGCAGCCGGTGTGGGAGCATATTTTGTAGGAATGTATACAGATATAGAGTACGAATATCTGTATTTGGACAAGGAGCTTGTTATTGATAAGGTATTGGCGAAAACAAAAAGAAAGCGTGTAGGTACTTATACATTGGACCGCACAGAAATTTTTGCGCCGGTCAAATCCTATCATCTGGATAATTTCAAAAACCGCAATGTCAAGCTGAAGGATTACAGTATCGGAGAAGAATTGAAGCCGGATCGCCGATATGCTTTGTATTATGAAGGCGGCGAGAAACTGATCTTAAGTCCGTCTGAGGATCTGGTAAAGGCGATGAAGAACGCAGCACCCAGAAAGGTATTCTTAGACTGATCGGCTTTCGAAACTTTTGGCAAACAATGTGTTGACAGACGGCATTAAGTTTGTTAAACTCATCAAAATACAGTTTTACAACTTCATATTCATTAAATTTCATAGGAGGAAAGATAATGGGACAGATTATTGGTGAAGGAATTACCTTCGACGACGTGTTATTGGTACCGTCGTATTCACAGGTAGTACCGAATCAGGTAGACTTAACAACAT
>CAYXQG010000048.1:0-10168 GCA_964467405.1 uncultured Acetatifactor sp.
CCTCTATACACATCTCTTTAATTGTTTCGGTTATGATATCCACATGAATCGTACGCATACCAGACAATTCCTTTTCTTCTATAATAAATTATGCATTACTATGCTAACAGATCTTTAGTAGCCTTCAATTCCTCTCCGGATACCTCCGTCGGATTCCAGTTGATCGTCTGTCCATCCTCTTTATATCGCGGTATCAGATGCATATGAAAATGGAACACCGTCTGTCCTGCTACTGTTCCGTTATTCTGCACCAGATTAAATCCGTCACAGCCCAGCTTCTCATTCATATCTGTTGCCAGCTTCTTCGCAAGCTTAAATACTTTTCCCGCGGTTTCTTCCGGAAGTGTAAACAGATCATCCGCATGCTCCTTGGGCAAAATCAGGGCATGTCCCTTTGTTGCAGGTGCAGTATCCAGAATCACATTAAAATCTTCATCCTCATAAATACTGTTGGTGGGAATCACCCCATTTGCCAGTTTACAAAAAATACAATCATCCTTTTTCATTGTCATATCCTCTTTTCTGCTATTTTTAATCGCAAATCACATCGGTAGCGAACTACCGGGGATCTCCGTTTATTATTTCGGAAATTCTCCGTCCATTTGTTTTTTCCTGTTTCTTCCGGCCGTAGCCCCCTCCTTTAACCTGCAAATCACAAAACCAAGCACAATTCCCGTAAGAAGTCCTCCGATATGTGCTGCATTATCAACTGCATCACCCGAAAAGCCGCTGTAAAGGGAAAGCAGGATCATCAAAGCCACCCTTTGTGGTGTAATATTCATCATTCCCTGCTTTTTCATCAATACCATTACAAGCAAAAGCCCGTCCAGCCCGAATATAGCTCCGCTGGCACCTATGGAAACAGAACTGTCCCATTGCAGCACACGGATCAGCAGGGAGAACAGATTGCCGCATATTCCGGACGTGAAATAAATAATACCATAGGGCAAATGTCCGATTTCCTTTTCTAGCATAGAGCCCATAAACAGCAAAAGTATCATATTACTGAACAGATGATCCACATCTGTGTGCAGAAACATGCCCCATAGGAGTCTCATATACTCTCCTTCTGTCAAAACGCTCTGCACTCCAACATATCCTGCTTCATACAGCCGGTTTCCCCATATGCTGCAGAGCAAATATAGAATCACATTTATGCCGACCAATGTAACACTGACCAGGGGCTGTTGTGACAATCCTCTTATTTTCCTGTTCATAAATCCTACCTGCAAATCCCTAACGAAGCATCTGTTTTTTAAAATGTACCACTTTTCTACCTGCCTCGTCAACCCCGCTGCAGCAGTTCCTATATCTCACAGGTACTGCCGCCTGCATGTATTTCCGGCATTGCAGCATGCATATCACACCTATATTGCATTTC
This sequence comes from uncultured Acetatifactor sp., assembly GCA_964467405.1. GTDB lineage: Bacteria > Bacillota > Clostridia > Lachnospirales > Lachnospiraceae > Acetatifactor. The sequence continues at coordinate 1,382 of CAYXQG010000048.1, forward strand.
TCATATTCTGGACGGGCTGCCGTTTGCATACCTTACATGCTGCTGCCTGCATTCCCGGTAAATACTCCGTAAACCCTTCCTAATTAACGGTAGATAAATTCCGTTTGTCCGAATCTTAACTCATCCCCCTGCTCCAGTTTTCTCTTTTCATAGGGATTCAGGCGCAATCCGTTTTTAAAGGTTCCGTTTGTAGAATTTAAGTCTTCCACATAACATCCCCCCTCCTCCTGTGTGATTCTTGCATGAATACGGCTGACAGAATAATCATTTAATGCCAGATCCACATTTTCCTTCTTCTTTCCGATTACAAAGGGAGACTTATCCATCTTTGCTGCCAGTTCTCCATCTGTTTTATATAAAGCAGGTTCTTTTTTTGCAATTGTTTCTTCTATATATATGGTCTTTCCGTATTCTTCCGAAAACACCTCCGTTTCTTCTGCCGGCTGAATGCCTTGTTTTTCATAGGGACTGTCCTCACATACTGCAAATCTCTCCAATCCGTTTATTTTTTGCCGCATCGCCTCCCTGTAAGTATCCCTTTGTATATTCTTTTTCCGACGATTTTCTTTAAAGAGCTTTATGCCCCATTTCCCGGATTCTTTTCCTGCAGGCTGGGATACGTTTTCCTGTTCTGTTGGCAGCGGTTCTGCTTTCTGCTCTTTTTGTACTGACTCTACGAATATACCGGATTCTGTCTGCTCTTTCTGCTTTCGTTTTGAAGCCTCCCAATCATCATGGATTCGTTGGTGCAGATATTCTGTACCGACTGACTTGAGCTGTTCATAGATCTCATATACAAATTCCACCAGGGCATCATCTGCATAATCCACTTTTTCTACCAGAAAGTCCGCCAATGCATCCAGACCGTTATTTTCTTCATAATAGGGCACATATAAAAAAGAGAAATCATTCTTTTCCATATCCTGGAAAATATGCTCCGGATACCATATGATATTTTGCTCCTCCAGCAAAAAACGATCCAGTTCCCGACACAACTGCTTTATTCCCCACAAAAAATCCTGCATCCAGGCGCGCGTTATACAATTTCGGGTAAAAAGCTGGGAAGCACTTTGTGTTGAGGATATATCATAATACAGGTATGCCTCTCCGTTTATATATCGCAGGCTGGCCGGAAGCAAATAACGAATGCCCCCTCTGCTCAAAATGCAATATTGATACCTATTTTCCTCCGGTTTTTTGTCCAGATGCATGCGCTCATAGTTACAATTACAATTTCTCACATATTCCGTATGTAGCATTTATTTCTTTTCCTCCCCCTGTTTACGGATCTCATTTATCCTGCGCTGTATACGCAGTAAGTTCTCCGGCTCTCTTAGCCATATCCGGTAACACCTGCCCGATTCCGGTTCTCCCTCCTCTAATGGTCCCACTGTCAGGCAGCTTCCTTTTAAACTCAACCCGGGAGCTCTTTGCGGCTGCAACAAAAAGGCGCCCTGATCCCAGCGCATTTCGATCAGCCGGTTTGCATCCGCCAATGAGTCCTGATCAACATCTGCATAAGCAACTGCCGTTTCAGCCGTTTTCTGTTCCCAAATACATCTGTCATATTGATACAGCATGCACCTTATCAAAAACAAATACACCATCAACGTCACGGTCATAACCAGAGATGCTTCCACTGTCATATATCCGGACATATTTTTTTCCATTATCTCTCTCATATAAGTCCATCTCCCACCATTACCAGGATTGCCGCGCAAAGCAAAAAAGGGACAAATGCCAATCTTCTGTTTTTCTTTGCTTTCCGAAAAAGGATCAAAAAAATGCTTGCTAAAAAGCTTCCGAATATTCCTATCAAAATCACCCACAAGGTTTGCCGAAGGCCAAAGCAGCCACCGATCGCAAGCAGAAAAATACCGTCCCCATAACCAAGCTGCTCACCTGTCGCATAAGAAAAGAGCAAGGATATCATACCGGGCAGCATACAGCACATAACTTCCATAGTCCCTTTTCCGCCCTCAAACCGAGCAAAGAGGCAGCTCACCATACCGGTCGATACCGAAAGAAACAAAAGCCACACAGGAAGTCTGTAATATTTACAATCATAAACACTTCCCACAAGCAGCAGGAGCGTGATCAAAACCTCAAAAGCCAATACCATATCATCTATCCCCCTGCGCGCATCTGCTGCATGGTCTGTAAGCAAGATCCTCCTGCCATTCGATTGCCCGGATATATCGGTTCAGTGAAGCGCATTTTTTGTCCCTATGGTAAGAAGAACCCTGCTCCGTATAATATACATAGCCATCCACCTGAACCTCCTTACATCTTTTACAAAGAGTGTAGCTTTCTCCTTTTTCATTTCGAAGTCTACTAATTTCATCCCGGGGAGCTTTCCTTACGGTTAAAAAGATGTAACTGCAGGAGGCTGTTTCATGCCACACTTCTCCATAAACAGTTACATAAACATATCGAAGCCCTTTTTCAGCCACATCATATCCTGTCCAGGCCTTTCCGTAATACCGGTTGACAAGACGCATATAGGGAAAAGGAAAAATTGTGACCTGCGGGCTAACCTGATAGGTAACTCCGATATCTATACAGTCTCTTTGGTAATCTGCCGACAAAAAATTCAGTCCTTTTGCCCCATGTACAAGAGGCGATGTATCCAGATACTCCTCTCCAAGCAGCTGCTTTACACTATTGGCAACATAAAGATAAGAAACAACCGTATCCGGCACCTCGATCCAATCCTCCCCGGGCACAGCTGCATACACACTTAGCTGATTGCCGGTGTTCCACAAAGCAAAGCACATATTGCCGTGCAGCCGCAGCATTTCCACATATCCCATTAAATGCAGGAAGAAAAACATAAACAGTGGAAGCAGCAAGGACGCTTCCACTGTCATACTCCCTTCCAAGTGCCTTTTACCAGGAAAAGAGGTAAACGGAGACATCCTCCCTGCAAGCTTTGAAGAGACAAATATGTTTGCACGGGATTTATACATAAAGTCATTTTGGGTATATGTCGGAGAAGGCATATATTGATTTGTTATAAAAGAGTTCGATATTAAATTTTTTTGCAGGAAGGACATCTCCGTTCACCTCTTTTCTATTGATATTCTTTGCGTCTGTTCACTTCATAAACAGAACCGTTTCCGGACTTAAAAAAAATAGTCGCTTCAATGCAGTCTATGCAGCCATCCATGCGAAATGCTTCATTCCCCTTTGTCCTGCGGATATCCATCTCCATCAGATCCATGAACCGGAAGGTAATCTTTTGCATATCTGCCAAATACAGAAGCACATGCAGATAATCCGTATAGGACATTCCCTCTCTGTCCCGATCCTTCAGCTGCATATCCACGCTTTCCAGTATGCTGTCAAGGTCATAATGCCAGGAAGAATCGTCCTTAAGCAAAGGTACACGACCGCCTGCCAGCAACAGCTTGGTATCATACAGGCTTTCCAGATAGGCCCATCCAAGCATAAGTGCCGCCGTAAAAAGGGGCTGCACCTGCGGCATAAGCACTGCTGCCGACAGGACTGTTGCCACAGCTTCGGCCACAGCTTTTTTGGATGCATTGCTATACAGATACATAACATTTGCCGCCTCCCTGATGCCGCAGATCACGCTTGCCACATGGGAGAGGTTTTCTGCATCACTATTTTTCCCACCCAACAGATACTCCGTCTGATATAAAAGCAGGCTGTCCTCCTTTTCCTGTCCGTAATGCCCGCTGTAGCGGATCAAATATTCATGAAAGAGTATTTTCTCCACAACTGAAAGTTCCTCTGCCGGTTCTGCATTTCCCTGATTGATGCCGTCCCGTTTCTTTCTGGCCGAAATGTAGCCGGACAGATCCGTTTGCCTGTCAGATACCTTCTTTACATCCTCCACCACCCACTTTAGAATGCCTTCTTTACGCATGGCATTCATATGCTCTGCCGGATTCTGCACCTCTACAGATATCCACTTTTCTTCCTCCAATTGCCTTCTGTTATCCACAGAAGCTTCGATCTTAGCATCTACTTCCTCTGCTTTAGATGCAAAGTCCTGTTCCAAAAGCCCCTTGTCCTGTATTGCTCCCACCCAGTCCAACACCTGTTGTACAAGTCCAAGGCCTACATCATCCCATACTGCTCTTGCTGCTTTCTTTTGAAAAAGCAGACCTTCATGGTCGGAGGCAACTGCTGCCTGCTGTATGTATACATCCTCAAGCCAAAGACCCAACAGATCCTTATAAAGGAAGGAGAAATAAGTGCATTCCTCCTCTGCCGTATTCTGTTCCAGGTAAAACCGCAGCCGTGCTTCTGTATTGTAGTAGGAGGGATATCCGGTTCCGTAAGAGCTGTCTATGAAGAAAAGATTGTACTGTGAAAACAGCTCCCTATGATACTCAGCCATCACACTGTTCAGTGCCGTATCTGCGATACAGTCTGCCTCCAGGCGGACACTGCTTTTTACAGCGCCGCCGATAAGCGTCAGACACAGAGACAGCATTACTGTTAATGACAGCGATACATATATGGTCAGATATCCTCCTATTCTTCTTCCCATCATCAGATTTTAGATGTCTGCTTGGTGATCTTAGAGAAAATAGAATTCACCAGATCCGTTATCTGATCCTTAAAGATAACTACCAGACCAATGAGTACCACAATGATCAGGATGATCTCCACAGTTCCCATGCCCTCGCTTTTCTGCATCATAAAGTTTTTCATTCCAATCCATTTTTCATCCATTCGTTTTGTAAATTTTTCTCTCATACCAATATTCCTCTCTTTTCTTATCAATAATAGGTAATTGCAAATCTATCAAGTCTTTGCTTTGTTGGTGCAAAAGAACGAGTTTCCCGTCGGAACGATCTCGCAACTACCTCTTATGATCATTCCAGGGAGGAGAAGGCAGGTATCATAACAAGCAGCATTACAATGGCCATCATCATGATCATGGGAACCAATAGCTTGGTCTCCGCCTCCTCTCCCAGTTTTTTACGATAATGTAACTCCTCCTCCAGTGCCAGGTCACTTTCCTCCCGTAGACGCGAAAGCAATGTACCGTTGCCCCTTTTTATGTTCTGACTGAGCAAACCGGTGAATCTGGCATATTCCTGCAGACCGCTTCTCCTTCCGAAGCGTTCATACACCTGTGCTTCCGAAATACCTGCCTTCAGCTCATGGCAGGAATAGAGCATTTCCTCATATGCTGCATTTATGCCCTTTTCTTCTCTTTTACTCTGATAATCCGCTGCGATTTTCAAAAAGCTTCCCCGCACTGTCATGCCGGCGCCCATATACAGCATGAATTTATTCAGGATAACCGGATAATACAGCTTCATCAATTTTTTCTTCTCCAAAAGCTCATCATGCAGATCCTTATCCTTCAGAAAATAGATTGCAACAGCACATCCGACAGTCAAAAGCAAAAACAACAGGCTGTTATCCTCTCTGATTTCCTTCCACCGTATGGTCTGTCCATCTACCCGGTCAGGAAGAACCAGTGTTTCCTCATATCTGGTGGCCAGCTCCTCTTCCATTACAGCCTGCATAAGCTCCTTTTGAAGGGTAACCTCCCCGTCAGTCTCCTCAGGGGCGATAACCTGTATCCGGATCGGATGTTCAAAGCAAATCTCTCCATAATAAATAGCGGCAGTCAGCTCTACAGATACTTTTCTGTCTTTTTCTTTCCAATAAATCTCACCGCTTTGGCTCACAATGGTACTGTCACTGCTTTTCCATAGAATTTCAAAAGGATAACCCTCCAGAGCATCCGGTAGGGACAGGGTCCTTGATACCTGCTGCAGATCTGTATTTTCTCCCAGGATACAGTTCTCCAATTCCCTTGCACATGCTTCAAATTGCTCCTGCAGATTTCTGCTATCCAGCTGTCTTTCAGCCACTTTGACTGAGATTCTTTCTCTTTCACCGGACACCTTGGCCTCCAGCTGCACTTCCCGCTCTCCCATTCCGGCCGGAGGACGGAGTATTATGCCGCTTTTACTGACCGTTTCCTCCATAAAACTCTTTCCCTGCATCAACAGGCACAGAAGAGAACCGACCAAAAGCACCAGTACCATTAAACGAAGCTTCTCTGTATAATAAGAACGTTTCAATTCCTTTAAAGGCATCTGCGGATGAAGTCTTTCAAGATCAGACTCCACACCCCGCTTCCCTGCTCTTCCAAGGGGAAGGGTCTCCAACAGCTCATACAGATAGCTGCCAATACGCCCAAACAGATCACCCCGCCTTCCGGCAGTAAGAAAAGCCAACACCGTAAGAACAAGCAGAATCAAAATGCTGATGATACAAACCATATTTCCCTCCTATCCGAATGCTTTTTCAAAAATCCTTTGAGACAGCCAATAGGCACCCAGGTAGCATACCAGGCACCCTGTCATGATCGCTGCACCGGTCCGGTTGTGAAACAGTACATCAAAATATCCCGGACTGCTGTATTCCAAATACAATACCACCCCAAAGGGCATGATATTCATGACCCGCTGTTCCAGTCTCTTGGCAGCCAAAAGGGTCTCTATTTCCTCTCGGATCTCCATTTTCCGCACAATGCTTCTGCTGTAAACCTCTATGGTTTCCGTAACATTGCCGCTGTTTCTCTTTGCAATGGCAAAAACTTCTGCAAATTCTCCGATTTCCTCAAGCTCTTTTCTCCTTGCCAGAGAAAAAAGCAGAGCTTCCAGGGTTTCATTATTGCGCAATCCCTTTTGCAGCCGGCGCAGCTCCTCCGCAATACTGCTGTTTTCCCCAAACATCAGCTTCATATCCCCCATACTTTCCAGGAATGCATTCTCCACGGCATAGCCCGCCTTCAAGGACGCGGATACCGACAGGATACATTCCTTAAACTGCTCCAGGAAAAAAAACTGCGCTTCCCTCTCCTTCTTCCTTTGCTGTCCCTCCATGAACAGTAGGCCGACAGGAAGCATAAAAGGGAATGCCTTTACATCCCTATAAAAGAAAAAGGTAAAAAAAGCCCCGATCCCGGCTCCCATAAGCATCTGTGGAAGCGTCAGCCTTTTAAGGAAGCTGCATACCTGCTGCCCGAAGTTTTTTATCATGTATCAACTCCCCCTTCTGCTGCAGAATGCCCAACAGATTCCCCCGTTCATCCTCCCCCTGCTCCTCATAGACAAACAGCGGATTCAATGCAAAGCTTCCCTTTTCATATCCGGCTAACTCTGTCACCTCCAGTATTTTCCTGCTTTTGTCCCTCAGCCTCCCCAGATGCACGATAATATCAATTCCGGAGGCAATCTGTCTGCGGATTGCCTCTAACGGAATCTCCATTCCCATCAAAAACATAGTTTCCAATCTGGACAGCATATCCTTTGCACTGTTGGCATGTCCGGTGGAAAGAGAGCCTTCGTGCCCTGTATTCAGACATTGCACCATATCGGCTGCCTCCGCACCCCTCACTTCACCAACGATGATCCTGTCCGGTCTCATCCGCAGACTGGTTCTGATCAGGTCCCTGATAGTAATCTCCAGGCATCCTTCCACGTTACTGTTTCTGGTTTCCAGACGCACCAGATTCGGCAGCCCCTGCAGCTGCAGTTCCGCACTGTCTTCAATTGTTATGATCCGTTCATCCTTGGGAATAAATCCTGATAATACATTCAGAAAGGTGGTTTTACCGCTGCCCGTACCACCACTGATAAAGATATTGTATTTTGCAGCTACTAAGACTTTTAAGAAATCCGCCACCCGGGGTGAAATCGAATGATTTGCGATCAGCTCTTCCATAGTAATGGGGTTGTCGGGGAAGCGCCGAATGGTAACAATGGGGCCATCCAGGGCAACCGGAGTCATTACAATATTCACACGGGAGCCATTGGTAAGCCGCGCATCCACAATGGGGGATGCTTCATTCACCACCCTGTTGCAGCCTGCTACGATCTGTTGGATCACATCCCGCAGCTTTTCCGGTGATTCAAAGCCTTCAGCAACCTGTTCCAGCCTTCCGTTTTTTTCAATAAAAATAGTATCCGGCCCATTGATCATGATTTCCGTGATCGACGGATCCTCCACCAGATTTTGCAGGATATCGAGTCTGCGCAGAGAATCAAACAGTTCCTCCCGAAGTCTCCTGCACTGGGAAACAGGCAGGGTACTTAACTTCCCCTGATCTAAAATCACCCTGTCTATTACCTCAAGTACCTCCTGATCCTCCAGCTCCCGACCATAGTCTAACTGCTCCAGTATCTGCTCACGAAGCGTCTGCTTATGTTCCGCATATCTCATCCCATTCCTCCCTATACAACAATTCCCTGATATATTCTGCCAGTTCCCCCCTGGTATATTGTCCGATTTCCTCCGGCAGCTTGCGGAACATGGGCAGGCTGCATTTTGCAGATTTCTTTTTCACATCCTCATAATCCTGCAATGTCAAAAGCTGCTCGTACCGGGCAAGCTTTCCTCTGGCAGCTGTATCCTCTTTTACAATTGTATAAATACGATCACACAATCGGAGTATTTCAAACAACCCCTGCATGCTTTCGCTCAGATCCAGAATAATATATTCATATTCGCCAAGCTCCGTAAGTCTGCTCAATAGCTTCATCCATTCTTTCACCGTAATATACAGCATATTCTGTCCATTGATCATAGGTGCCACAAAATCCAGATTGTCCAAATGTTGCACAACTGCCTGCAAATGTCCGTAAAAGCCTTTTTCCTCTGTCTGCAAAAAATAAAGCAGCTCAGAAAGATCCTTCCTTGTTCCGTCCAGCCATTCAAAATTGCCTGCATAGTATTCGAAGGTCAGATACAGAGTACGGTGCTTTTGTGCCAGAAGCTGCCCATAGG
>CAYXQG010000049.1:0-10009 GCA_964467405.1 uncultured Acetatifactor sp.
GGGCAGGAGGCCTTTGCAGAAAGTGCTGCCATGTGCAGTGAGACTTTAATGGAGCAGTATCTGGAGCAGGGCAATATTACCCTGTCAGAGGTAAAAAAGGCCATAGCAGAACGGAAAATGTTTCCCTGCTTTTTCGGCTCGGCACTGAAGGTAGCCGGCGTAGAAGAATTTTTGGAGGGAATTGTAAACTACAGCACTTTGCCGGTATATCCGGAGAAATTTGCAGCCAGAGTATTTAAGATCACCAGGGACAATAACGGAAACCGTCTGACACATTTAAAGGTGACCGGCGGAAGCTTACGGGTAAAGAGTATGCTGGGTGAGGAAAAGGCAGATCAGCTGAGGGTATATTCAGGAACTCAGTTTAGGCTTCTGGAGGAAGCCGAGGCAGGCTGCATCTGCGCGGTCACAGGTTTGTCGGATACCTTCTGCGGACAGGGGCTGGGTGCAGAAGGGGAAGGAGAGCTTCCTATATTGGTGCCGGTGCTGAATTATCAGATCGTGCTGCCTGAGGGCTGCGATGTACACAGGATGCTGCGGAATCTGTACCAGTTAGAGGAAGAGATCCCGGAGCTTCATATTGTATGGAAGGAACAAAGCAGTGAGATCCATGCCCAGGTCATGGGAGAAGTGCAGGTGGAAATCCTGAAGGATATTATAGAAAAAAGATTTGGCGTGGCCGTAGAATTCGGCAGCGGAAGTATCGTATACAAGGAAACCATCTTAGAGCCCATGGAGGGAATCGGGCATTTTGAACCCTTAAGGCATTATGCAGAGGTACATCTTTTGCTGGAGCCGGGAGAGCCCGGAAGCGGGTTACTGTTTGATACGGACTGCAGTGAGGATGAGCTGGATAAGAACTGGCAGCGCCTGGTATTGACCCATTTGGAGGAAAAGAAGCATGTAGGTGTTCTGACCGGTTCGGAGATCACGGACATGAAGATCACACTGATTGCCGGAAGGGCTCATATCAAGCATACAGAGGGCGGTGATTTCAGACAGGCCACCTACCGTGCCGTGCGCCACGGCTTGAAACGGGGCAGGTGCAGACTGTTGGAGCCTATTTATGATTTTACTTTAGAGCTTCCTACGGAGTGCCTGGGAAGAGCCATGAATGATATACAGAGGATGAACGGTACTTTTTCGGATCCGCAGACCATGGGAGAAATGTCTGTATTAAAGGGCAGCGTACCGGTGGTGAATATGAGCGGATATCATACAGAAGTAATTGCTTATACCAGAGGAAGAGGAAGCTTAAGCTGTAATTTCAAATGTTATGCACCCTGCCACAATGAGGAAGAGATCATTGCGGCATATGATTATGATTCGGAAAGGGATTTGGAAAATCCTACCGGTTCCGTATTTTGTTCCCATGGAGCTGGTTATCCTGTCAGTTGGGAGGAAGTGGAAAGCCACGCACATGTGGAAAGTGGCTGGTGTGATCCCTCCAAGGTCGATGATCCGAAAGAGGAGGAGCTGCCTGCTGCAGCGGCATATAGTAATTACAGGGACCGTTATATCAGCCAGGAAGAGATCGAAGCCATCTTTGAACGTACCTACGGAAACCGTGCCAAGGATAAGAATCCCTGGAACAGGCCAAATAAGCGCATTATATCTGCACCGGAGAGGGAGGTAACCTATCATCCGAAGAAGCAGGAGAAGATGAAGGAGTATTTGCTGGTAGACGGTTATAATATTATTTTCGCATGGGAAGAATTAAAGGAGTTAGCAAAGGATAATGTAGAAGCTGCCAGAACCAAGCTGATGGATGTGCTCAGTAATTATCAGGGCTATGTGCAGAATACGCTGATAGTGGTATTCGATGCTTACAAGGTGAAGGGCAATCCGGGCAGTATATTCCGCTATCATAATATTTATGTGGTATATACAAAGGAAGCGGAAACCGCAGATCAATATATAGAAAAAACAGTGCATGAGATCGGTAGGAAATACCATGTAACGGTAGCTACTTCCGATGCCCTGGAGCAGATCATTATCTGGGGACAGGGAGCAACCAGAATGTCGGCGCAGGGACTGTTGGAGGAAATTACCTCCCATAATAAAATGCGCCGGGAAGAGTGGCAGCAGAACAATCCGGGAGAAAAATATTTCCCCTTTGAAGAGCTGATCAAAAATAACCGGGAATAGAAGAAGCGCCGGTTATCGGCGCTTCCATACATGAGTAGGCTGGGCTTTAAATGTAGGATAACGAAAAAGCAGGGTTTTTAAGGCTGCCCAGTTGAAGGGAAGTAAGGGCCACAGATAGCTCATGCTGCCGAAGGTGGGTGTGGTAGAAAGGGACAGCAGGATGCATGCACTTCCGATCACAAACCCCCATGGGCCAAATAAAGCGGTGCCTGCCAACAGGAACAGGCGGTAAATGCGAAGGCCGTTTCCGAATTCAATACTCGCTAAGGACAGGGTCGCAAGCAGGGTAACGGCAGCATAGAAAAGGACCTCCGTGGATGCCCATTGCAGTTCGATGGCAATATCTCCGATGATCAGGCCGCCGATAATGGACAGAGATCCTGAGAAGCCGGAAGCACTGTGGGCACAGGAATATTTAAACAGGTCAAGCAAAAATTCTGCTGCAAAAACAAAAATGGTCAGCTCAGTAAAAGAGATATCTGTTGAGGAGAGCAGCCGATATCGGGAGGCGAATTCCGGATAGTAGGCAGCAATCAGATAAAAGGCCGGCAGCAGGAACAGACTGAGTGGTATACAGAAGAAGCGCACTGCCCTGAAATAACAGCCGGTCAGAGGATTGCTGTAATAGTCGGCAGGACTTTGGGTAAATTGAAATAAACTACAGGGCAGGATCAGTACGGAAGGAGAATTGTCCACCAAAAGCAGTATATGCCCTTCTGACAGATAGCTGCAGGCCACATCGGGCCGTTGGGTATTGTGCATGCCGGGCATGGGATGAAACCATTTTTTATGGAGGAGAAGCTCTTCCAGACTTTTATAGCCCATGGTCAGGGTAGATACCTGCAGTTTTTCTAATTTGGCACGAAGCTTTTCTAAAAGTGCCTGATCTGCCAGGTTTCCCATATAAGCTAATGCAATATCCGTTTGGCTGTCAGTACCTACGGATACGACCTCGAAGGTCAGATGAGGGGAACGGATACGCCTGCGGATCAGATTGGTATTATAAAGCAGGGTCTCTACAAAACCGTCCTTAGAGCCTTTGGTCACCTGCTCAGTATCCGGTTCTTCAATGCTGCGGGTAGGATAATTACGGGCATCCAGGATCATTGCCAAGGAGAAGCCATCCGCCAATAGGACGGAGAGCCCACTTAAAAGCTGATGTAAGGTATGATCCACATCTCCAGATAGCTCAATCTGTGCATAACCTATGCCGGTTTGCAGATAATGGGGGATATCCGGCATATTTTCTTCTTTATCAGAAAAAGAGGTCTGCAGATCTGAAAAAATATGATTCAGTGCTTCTTCCCGATACATACCGTTGATGGTTATAAAAAAGGCAGCTGTATTGCCCAAATATAAAGTTCTGGTCTCCAGGTCAAAGCTCTTATCAATTGGAAGGAGCTTTTTTAGTATCATAATATTTTCGTCCAGCTTCGTAGAAAATGACATGGTTTTTCCTCCTTTGGAAGAATATGTTCTTGGATTTATTGTGTACAGATTTATAGAATTTATGCGGAGTACTTGAGTAAGTCACTGATTTAGTGATATCATGGATAAAGAGGAAGGCAAAAGCCTGAAAGGAGTAGGCATGGATCATTTAACAGAAAAAATTGACGGATTATTTGCAGAAAATAAAGGATCGGAAGCGGAAAGCCTTTTGGAACAGGCTTTGAAGGAAGCATATGAGAAGCAGGATTTTGCTGCAGCTGTGCCGATTCTGAACGAATTGATCGGATATTGCAGGGAAACAAGCCAGGTAGAACGTTCCTATGCTTATGCACAGGAAGTGAAGGAAATCCTGCAAAAATTAGGTATGGAAGGTACGATTCCTTATGCAACCACCCTTTTGAATATTGCAAATGCCTATCGTGCAGGCGGCCGTCTGGAGGATTCTCTTCAAACCTATGATGAAGTAACGGAGATCTATCTGGGCTGTCTGGAAGCGGATGATATGCTGTGGGCCAGTCTTTTTAACAATATCAGTCTGCTGTATCAGGAAATGAATAATCATGAGCTTGCCAAGGAGTGTCTGTTAAGAGCACAGGCTATTGTGGAGAATAAACCGGATACTGTCTTTGAGCAGGCAGTAACATATACCAACCTGGCAGCCTCCTGTTTGCAGCTGGGACAGGGAGAAGAAGCGGAAGCATATTTTACGGAAGCAATCAGACTCTTTGAGGAGAATCATATAAGGGACAGTCATTATTGTGCAGCGCTGGCTTCCCTGGCAACTTATTTATACCAGCACGGAAAGTATGAGGAGGCTGCAGAAAATTTCCGAAAGGCTATGGAAGGCATGGAGGAAAGTCTGGGCAGAAATGAATATTATTACCGGCTGGAGGAAAATTATCATATTTGTAGTAAAGCAGCTGAGGAGCAGAAGGCTACTCGTGCAGCCGGTGCGAAAGCACAGGAAAGCCATGCACCGGTACAGGAGGATACGAATCAGATCAAGGGCCTCAGACTTTGCAGGGAATATTATGAAGCCTACGGCAGACCCATGATCGAGCAGCAGTTTGCAGCTTATACGGACAGGATTGCAGTGGGATTGGCAGGAGAAGGCTCTGACTGCTTTGGATATGATGATATCTTTTCCCGTGATCATGACTGGGGACCCGGTTTTTATATGTGGGTGGATGATGAGATTTATGAGCAGATCGGGGAAGCTTTGCAGAAGGCATACGAGGAGCTGCCCAAGGAATTTAAAGGATATGTATATAAAGAATCTGCACAGGGAAGAGGCAGAAGAGGTGTGTGGCGTATCAATGATTTCTTCAAGTATCTGCTTGGAGATGGGGCTGTGGTGCCCCAGGGGGCAGAATGGTCAGCTCAGAATATCCGTTATGAAGAAATCGACGAATGCCGTCTGGCAGCAGCAGTAAACGGAGAAGTATTTAGAGATGAGCAGGGAACCTTCAGCGGGATCAGAAGGCTTTTGACAGAGGCTTATCCACGGACACTGCGTTATCTGAGAATGGCAGAGGCAGCAGCACGCTTTTCCCAAAACGGACAATACAATTATGAAAGAATGTATAAGCGTGGAGACCGCGTGACGGCAGGACTGATGCTGTCAGACTGTATAAGAGAGGCTATGAAGCTTTTATATTATGCGGCAGAGAAGTTTCCGCCACATGATAAATGGCTTTTTCAGGGACTTGCAGATATAGAGGAGTATCAGGATATAAGACCATTGCTTGAAGAAGTTCTGAATGCGCCACAGGAGAATGTGGCAGCTGCTGTGGAGGAGCTTGCGGCACAGTTAGCATATTTGCTTTATCGCAAGGATTATATCAGTGATGTGAATCCTTTTTTACAGGAGCATACCCCGGAGCTTCGCTTCAAGGCTCTGGCAGCAGAGTATGGCACAGAGGAGCTTTCGGAGCGTATTGCGGCTTTGGAATTTAAGGCCTTTGATAAGGTGAAGAATCTGGGCGGCAGGGCGGACTGCCAGGATGATTGGTTTACCTTCTCCATCATGCGAAAGAGCCAGTATATGACCTGGAACAGGGGCATGCTTTTACAATATTATTATGATTTTTCAAGGGAATATAACAAGGGACACAATCTGATCGAAGAGAAATACGGCAGAATGATGGAGAGCACTGCACCGGAGGAATACAGGCAGATCAGTGCAGGGTTCCCGGTTCTTACCGCACAGAAGAAGCAGATCATTGAGAATATTGTAGCCGTCCAGGTAGGCTGGATGGAGGCCTTTGCGGCAGAATATCCGCTTCTTGCAGGCAATGCAAGAAGTATTCATACCTATGAGGACCATCTGTACAATACCTCCTATGAAACCTATTTGCGAGGGGAGCTTGGCACCTATTCGGACAAAATGTTAGAGCTGTACGGAAGGTATATTGTAGAATATGCAAGGGCAGGCAGAAATGTAGCCAGAGATATCATGGAACAATCCGTATGGATGTATGGATATGAAAGTCTGGAGGAAGCAGAAAAGGGCCTGGAAAAAATATAAGAAGATCAAATAGACGGAGGCTAGCACCAGCCTCCGTCTATTGTTATAATCTGGCCTGTCAGATAGGAAGGAGAATGGGCCAGCTGAAGCGCCAGTGCGGCAACCTCTTTGGCGTCCCCAAGCCTGTCTGCAGGGATTTCTTCCACGATCGCATCAAGATCCTCTTTGGAGAAGCAGTTGTTCATATCCGTATCAATGATGCCGCAGGCTATGGCATTGACCTGGATATTGCTGGGAGCCAGCTCCTTGGCTAATGCCTTGGTAAAGGAGTTGATACCTCCCTTGGATGCAGAGTAGGCCACCTCCATGGAGGCGCCTATATTGCCCCAGACAGAGCTGATATTGATAATTCGCCCGCTGTGTTTTTTTAACATGATCGGAATCGCACATTTACAGGTATAAAAGCATGCATCCAGATTGGTATGCATGACCTGATGCCATTCATCCGGTGTCATATCACTGAGCAGACCCACATAGGAGATTCCGGCATTATTGATAAGCACATCCAGGGAATCAATAGATTGAAACAGGGCATTTACTGCCGCATAGTTTCCCATGTCTGCCTGTATGGCAAGACAGCTTATGGGATAGGCCTGTTCCAGTTCCTCTGCAAAATGCTGTAGCTCTTTTATAGAAGAAATACATGTTAAGATCAGGTCGTATCCCTGTTTGGCAAAGGCAAGGGCAATGGCTTTGCCGATACCGCGGGAGGCTCCGGTGATCAGGGCTGTTTTATTCATAAGCATATCCTTTCTGAACGGAAACGGATTCTGAACGTAGCAGTGAAGCCGCAGGATCCGGTGTTTGTTACTTCTTATTCTAATCAGTTCTTCTTTCTTTGTCAATTCCGACAGCAGTCGCGTTACGGCCCACCGCTACACCGTCGCCGTGGCAGCGGGCTTTGCAGCCGGGGCATTATGCACAGCAGTCGTGCACTGTCATTGCCACCGTCACCATGCTGCCGGAGACCGTCGCCGTTGCACCATGCACGGCCACTGTCTCCTGGCTGCTTGCCCGGTACCGTCCGCTGCCCCCTGACGACCTTCCGAAAAAAGGCAGGGCTGACAATGTCCCTTGCTAACAGATTCTTAAACTGCTACAATGATAAGCGGATAATGTGAGAAAAACAGGGCATGGATACTATTGTTCGCAAAGAACTACATGGCGGATAAAGAAAAAGAATAGCTTCATGCAGGGTAGAAAGGAAAACAGTTATGATTTATGATTTGATCATTGTTGGAGCAGGACCGGCAGGGCTGTCGGCAGCAGTATACGGAAAACGTGCAGGTCTGAATTTACTGGTTATTGAGAAAAATTATATGAGCGGCGGACAGATTCTGAATACCGATGAGGTGGATAATTATCTGGGCATGCCGGGGATAAACGGCTTTGATCTGGGTATGCAGTTTAAGGAGCATG
Source organism: uncultured Acetatifactor sp. (assembly GCA_964467405.1). GTDB lineage: Bacteria > Bacillota > Clostridia > Lachnospirales > Lachnospiraceae > Acetatifactor. The sequence continues at coordinate 7,544 of CAYXQG010000049.1, forward strand.
CGGACAGGCTGGGAGCAGAGTTTTTAGAGGCAGAGGTTACGGATATTGAAGAGGGCAGGGTTAAGCGTGTGCATACAACGGAAGGCATTTTGGAATCCTATGCAGTGATTCTTGCCATGGGAGCGAGCCATGCACATTTAAATGTGCCGGGAGAAGAGCGTCTGACCGGAAAAGGAGTATCCTACTGTGCGACCTGTGACGGAGCCTTTTTTAAGGAAAAAACAACAGCAGTTGTGGGCGGCGGAGATGTGGCATTGGAGGATGCGGCTTATTTAAGCCGTTTCTGTAAAAAAGTATATCTGATCCATCGCCGGGATGAACTGCGGGGAGCAAAGATATTACAGAAACAATTGGAAAAGCTTGAAAATGTAGAGATTTTATATTCCCATACGGTTAAGGAAATCTGTGGCGAAGAAATGGTGGAGCATTTGCTTTTGGAGGATGTAAAGACCGGTGAAGAAAAGGTATTAGAGGCAGAGGGCATTTTTATAGCAGTGGGAATCCTGCCGGGTACGGATTGGCTGCCTGCCCGGATAGAAAGGGATGAGAAGGGATATCTGCCGGCTGCGGAGGATTGTATTACCTCTGCAGAAGGAATCTTTGCGGCAGGAGATATCCGCACAAAATCCCTTCGTCAGATCATTACTGCAGTAGCGGACGGAGCCAATGCGGCTGTCAATGCAGGAGCTTATATCGACCGGGTTAAAATGTAGTATTTTCGGCCTTTTAATAAAATGCTTTTGTTGACAAAATGTTATAGAAATGTTATATTTATTAACAGATGTAACAAAATCGTAACAAATGGAGCAAATATGTTAAAAGGTTTCGGAAAGACAATTATAATTTCATTATCGGTTGTAATGCTCTTTGCAAGTACCGGCCAGTCTGCACAGGCATCAGGTGTATCCTCCGTGCTTCCCAATGCGGGCATCAATATCAAGCTGTCCCAGGGTCCGACGCTGGAGACCATCCGGTCAGAGGTGGGAAACAGCAGTGCAGTGGTAACACCCATTGATTTCCCGACAGCAGACGCAAGAGCTGTTGCCAAGGAAGAGGATACAGAGGATGTGATTCCGGAGAATATTGTGATCGCACAGGCCAATGATTATATTAATATCAGAAACACAGCCAGTGAAAAGGGCAGGATTCTGGGTAAGTTTTATGATGATGCTGTGGGAACCATTCTTGCAGAAGAAAACGGATGGTATCAGATTCAGTCAGGAAATGTGACCGGTTATGTGAAGAAAAGCCTGTGTATTTCCGGCGAGGAAGCTGTTTTGCTGGCAGAAGAGCTGGGAACCAGAATGGCGAAGGTACAGTGTGACGGTCTCTTAGTACGTGAGGAAGCATCTGCAGAGGCAACAGTGTTAGGCATGGTCGCAATGGGTGATGAGCTTCTTGTTACGGAAGAGACGCAGGACTGGGTCAAGGTAGATATTGAGGAAGGCTTTGGCTGGTTATCCAAGGAATTTGTAAAGGTTTATACAGAATATATTGTGGCAGAGTCGAAGGAAGAAGAAGCTGTCCGTTTAAAGAAAGAAAAGTCAGAACGTGAACAGGCAAGGATCGCAGCTGCTGAACAGATCATCTCCACCGTAGAGGAAACGGAAGAGAATGCAATGGGTATCGCAGTGGCAGAGTACGCAGTTCAGTTTATTGGCAATCCCTATGTATGGGGAGGCACAAGCCTGACAGATGGTGCGGATTGTTCCGGCTTTGTTATGAGCGTATATGAGGAGTTTGGTATAAGCTTACCCCATTCATCTGCAGCAGACAGAAAGCAGGGGTATGCGATAAAAGGCGGTCTGAAGAATGCGCAGCCGGGAGACCTGATCTGTTATTCGGGTCATGTGGCAATTTACATTGGCGACGGACAGATCGTGCATGCAGCAAGCGAAAAGAGCGGCATCAAAGTATCCAAAGCAGATTACAGAAAGATATTGGCAATCAGAAGAATATTCTAATATAGAAAAGACAGAAAAGAGGGCGTTCAAAGGCGTCCTCTTTTTTTTGAAAAGATTTTTGAAAATTTTAAGTACTTTACCGGATATTGTCGAAAATCATTTTTGAGACAATTTGCCCTTGACAAAAAAGCACTTGTGCATTTTTACCAAATAAATCCTGATTGTCGAAATTACGTGAAAAAGAAAGACGAATATGTGAAAAAAGTTATCCACATACAAAAAACCGCAAAATCAACAAAAAATGATTTATACACTGACTTATGCACATTATCCACAGGTTTTTTATGTAAATCACAGTGGTTTGTTATGGTAACTTTAGGAACATTTGTTTTGTATAGTTCTAATAAAAATGCGAATTCTCAAAAAAGATGTCGAAAATAGGTTGACTTTTTAAAAGTCAAAAACATATAAAAAATTTCTTAAATTGTTGCAAAATGGCAAAATAAATGCTATAATAATCATACAATAAAACACTGGAAGGGATGATTGCATGAAATTTATT
>CAYXQG010000050.1:0-9597 GCA_964467405.1 uncultured Acetatifactor sp.
AGCACTTGACTTTTAATCAAGTTGTCCGGGGTTCGAATCCCCGATGTCTCATTTGGTGCAAAAGACCGTAAGCCTTGCAGATGAAAGGCTTACGGTCTTTTCGTTGTGCAAAGAAGGAGGATTTTGCTTGATTTTATTTTTTTATTCAAGCTGTGCATTGCTTTTTTGATATATAGGGAATATAATGTATCCTGGTTTGCTTGCGTAGAAGGCAGCAGGCTAAAGGACGGAGGAATCCGCCGATTTTCGGAAAAGAGGTTAATATGATGCATGAGATTTTAATTTGTTTGGCACTTGCTTTGATCGCAGGTCTGTTAATGTCACGTCTGGCAAAGGTATTGAACTTGCCGGCAGTAACGGCATATCTTGTTACCGGTCTTATCTTAGGACCATTCTGCCTGGGCAGGCTGGGAATCACAGGAGTGGGCTTTCCTACCCTGGAAGCAGTAAAAGGATACCAGATTGTCAGTCAGGTGGCACTTGGTTTTATTGCCTTTGCAATCGGTAATGAATTCAGACTGGCACAGCTTAAGACGATGGGTAAGCAGGCCATTATAGTTGGTGTATTACAGGCTGTGATCACCACAGCCCTGGTGGATGTTGCATTGATCGCATTACATCTGATCCGACCGGATCTGATCAGTATACCGGCGGCTGTTACATTGGGTGCAATTGCAGCTGCTACGGCACCGGCAGCAACATTGATGGTTGTACGTCAGTATAAGGCGGACGGACCGTTGACCAAGCTGCTCCTTATGGTTGTAGCCATTGATGACGCAGTAGGATTGGTATTGTTTTCTGCTTCTTATGGTATTGCAGGCGCATTGGAAAGAGGAAGCATCAGCGTGGTTAACGTGGTATTTGAGCCGATTCTGGAGATCACTCTGTCAGTGATTTTAGGTTCTGTTGCAGGTGTATGTCTGCATTTATTGGAAAAATATTACCATTCGCGCAGTAAGCGTATGTCTCTGTCCATTGCATTTGTATTGCTGGCAGTCGGTATTTCCATGATTGAATTTGAAGTGGGCGGTGTTAAATGCTGCTTCTCCCTGCTTTTGGTATGTATGATGATGGGTACGGTATTCTGTAATATCTGTCCTACCTCAGAAGAACTTATGGATCGTGTGGACAGATGGACTGCTCCTGTCAGCGTGCTGTTCTTTGTATTGTCAGGTGCAGAGCTTGATTTGAAGATTTTAACAAATCCTGCAGCGCTGATCATTGGTGTTGTATATATTATATTCCGTTCAGCAGGTAAGATTTCCGGTGCATATCTAAGCTGCCGTATGACAGAATGTGAGGATCATATTACAAAGCATCTCGGTATTACATTGCTGCCCCAGGCAGGTGTGGCACTCGGTATGGCGATGACAGCAAGCAATTTACAGGACGGCAGCGTGGTACGCAACGTAGTATTGCTGTCAGTACTGGTATACGAGCTGGTAGGTCCTACCCTGACTAAACGTTCCCTGATCGCAGCAGGTGAGATCAAGGTTGAGGGTAAGACGAATGCGCGCAGCCAGAATCAGCCGAAAGAAACCTATACGATTACCAAAAACTAGAAATTTCATATAGAGTATTTGACATTCAGACTGTAATTTGGTATATTACTTGAGTGTCATACTCGCGCGGGTGTGGCGGAATTGGCAGACGCGCCAGATTTAGGTTCTGGTGGGAGACCGTGCAGGTTCAAGTCCTGTCACCCGCATGAAGGAAGTATTACTTTTCTTTTTGCAGAAAGGTTAATACTTCTTTTTTTAAAGATGAAACTATATCGTGAGAAAGAGAAGAAGTGTATGAAGGAAGAAAGAGGAAGTTTTAGCGGAAGGTTAGGCTTTGTATTGTCAGCAGCAGCCAGTGCAGTGGGTCTGGGCAATTTATGGAGATTTCCATATCTGGCAGCTCAGTATGGCGGCGGAATTTTTATATTGGTATATTTGATTTTGGTGGTGACCTTTGGTTTTTCCTTGCTGATCATGGAAATTGCAATCGGTCGTAAGACAAAGAAAAGCTCCGTCAGGGCTTATCAGATGCTGCATAAGAAATTCGGATTTCTGGGATATCTGGCCATGCTTGTTCCGATGATCATACTTCCTTATTATTGTGTGATCGGCGGATGGGTAGTAAAATATATGCTTATTTTTCTTGGCGGTCAGGGCAGACAGGCCGCTGAGGATGGTTACTTCGGCGGTTTCATCGGCGAAACAGTGTCCCCTATGGTGATGTTTTGCATCTTTTTGGCGGTGACGATGTTAGTTGTTCTGCTGGGCGTGGAAAAGGGCGTAGAAAGGGTCAGCAGACTGCTCATGCCTTTGCTTGTGCTTATCACGATCGGTGTATCCGTTTATATTGTGACCATACCGGGAGCTGCGGAAGGAATTCGGTATTATCTGCTTCCGGATTTTTCCAAATTTTCTTTCAAAACAGTATGCGCAGCCATGGGACAGCTTTTTTTCTCCATGAGTATTGCCATGGGCATTATGGTCTCCTATGGCTCTTATGTGAAGGATGATGTTGATATCAGCAAAGCAGTGAACCATATTGAAATTTTTGATACGGGGATTGCACTGTTGTCCGGCTTTGTGATCGTACCTGCAGTTTATATATTCAGCGGAGAGGCTGGTCTTGCTACAGGCGGTCCGGGGCTTATGTTTATGACACTGCCGAAGGTATTTGCATCCATGCCGTTTGGAGAGCTGATCGGAGCTTTTTTCTTTGTGTTGGTATTTTTGGCAGCAGTTACCAGTGCGATTTCGATCATGGAGGCAATCGTCTCTAATTTAATGGACCGCTTCCCTATTACAAGAACAAAATCAGTGCTTTTTATCGTTTTATTCAGTTTGATCCTGGGTACGGCATCTTCTTTGGGAAATGGTGCATGGTCCCATATAACGGTTTTAGGAATGGATTTTTTGAGTTTCTTTGATTACCTGTCTAACAGTATCCTGATGCCTATTGTTGCAATGGGTACCTGTATTCTGATTGGCTGGTTTGTGGGAACAAAGGAAATTGAAGACGAGATTACCAAAAACGGAGAAGCCTTTGGCCGAAGAAAAATCTTCCGGATCATGATCCGTTATGTGGCACCGGTCTGCCTGATCATTATTTTGGTATTTTATTCTCTGGCACAATTTGGAATTATCAGCTATTGATTATACAGAAGCATCGTTTCTGCGCGAAACGGTGCTTTTTCAATTGTGTTTTTTGACAAAATAACTGACAAATCGTCGGAGGTGTGCTATACTAGTCAATAAATTTATGCAAGAGAGGTGTAGCTATGAATTTCCTTGAAGAAAGAATTATAAAAGACGGAATCGTTAAACCCGGAAATGTATTAAAAGTGGACAGCTTTTTGAATCATCAGATGGATGTTGCTTTAATGGATCAGATGGGAGAAGAGTTTAAACGTCGTTTCAGCGATAAGAAGATTACGAAGGTGCTTACGATTGAAGCATCAGGCATTGCCATTGCCTGTTCTGTAGCACGCTGTTTTGGCGTGCCTGTAGTATTTGCCAAGAAGTCTAAGAGCATCAATATCGATGGGGATATGTATGTGGCTGATGTTGAGTCCTTTACCCACAAGAATAAGAACCAGGTCATTGTATCGAAGAAGTTTTTAAGCCCGGAGGATCATGTGCTGATCGTGGATGATTTCCTGGCAAACGGATGTGCTTTACAGGGATTGATCTCCATTACGGAGGCATCCGGTGCTACCGTGGAAGGACTTGGTATTGCGATTGAAAAAGGATTCCAGATCGGCGGAAGAGTCATTCGGAATCTTGGCTATCAGTTGGAATCCCTGGCAATTGTAGAATCCATGGATGCAGAAAAAGGAACTATTCAGTTTAGAGAAAAGGAGAATGCATAGTAATGAGTAAACTCCATAATATAGAAACATCAGAAGCTTCCATGGATCATATTTATACACTTGACGGTAAGGTGCCGTTGGCAAAAGCCATTCCCTTTGGACTGCAGCATGTACTTGCAATGTTTGTAGCAAACATTGCACCGATCATGATCGTGGCAGGCGCAAGTGGATTGACGGCTCAGGATACGGCAAAGCTCATCCAGACCGCAATGATCATTGCAGGTATTGGTACCCTTGTGCAGTTATTTACTGTCTGGAAGATCGGTTCAAAGCTTCCCATTGTCATGGGTATCAGCTTTACCTTTGTATCTATTTTCTGTTATGTTGGCCCCCGGTATGGTTACGAAGCGGTGGTTGGTGCAGTTATTATAGGCGGTGTGATTGAGGGGCTGTTAGGATTCTTTGCAAAATATTGGCGTAAGATCATAGCACCCATTGTTGCGGCATGCGTAGTAACTGCAATCGGTTTCTCACTTTTGAGCGTTGGTGCAAATTCCTTTGCAGGTGGTGCAGGCAGTGAAAACTTTGGCTCTTGGCAAAATTGGTGCCTGGGAACCATTACTTTAGTGGCATGCATAGGCTTTAATCTGTTTGCTAAAGGATATTGGAAGCAGCTTTCTGTTTTATTTGGACTGGCGGTTGGTTATATTGTAGCCCTATGCATGGGTATGGTAGATTTTTCGGCATTGGATGGAGTGGCATTGATCGCCCTGCCTCAGTTTTTGCCTTATAAGCCAACCTTCAATATTAGTGCAATTATTTCAGTTACCATGATATTCTTAGTAAGTGCTACAGAAACGATCGGAGATACCTCAGCACTTACTTCCTCTGTTCTTAACAGGGAGGTTACAGATGAGGAAATTTCAGGCTCTCTTGCCTGCGATGGCTTTGTAAGTTCTGTTTCAGCATTGTTTGGATGTCTTCCGATCACCTCTTTCAGCCAAAATATCGGTCTGCTTGCCATGACCAAGGTAATCAACCGTTTTACCATCGGAACGGGAGCGGTGATCATGATCATCGCCGGTATATTCCCGGCAGTAGGTGCAGTGCTTGCAACACTTCCGGAAGCGGTTCTGGGGGGCTGTACCATTATGATGTTCGGTAACATCGTTATCAGCGGCTTGCAGATGATCGGAGCTTGCGGATATACACAGCGTAATATTACGATTGCAGCGCTTTCCTTAAGTATCGGTATCGGTTTTACACAGGTACCGGAGATGTTTGAGATTTTCCCGGATATTATCCGGACTATTTTTGCAGAAAATTGTGTTGCAGTAGTTTTCCTGGCTGCAGTGATCCTGAATCTGATCATGCCAAAGGAAAAAGAAGAAGTAAAATAATGATTTTGGACGGCAGGACGTGAGGAAGCATGCAAAATAAGGATTGGTTTGAGACCGGAGAAGAAATTCTCAGCTCTGTTTTAGATGCTATAGATAAGCAGGATTATGCAGGACTGAGTAAAAATATTGAAAAAACGGTCAATGATGCGTTAGAAGGCATTCATAAAAAAATAAATGATACCGACAAAAAATACAATGCCACAGAGGAATGGATCAGACAAAAGCAGGAGAGGACGGCAAGAGAGGCGCTTGTCAGACAGGCAGCGCAGATCAAAAACAGCCTTCCTGTACTGTATAAGAAGAATCCACCGGGAACTTTTCTGGGTACAGCCTGTAAGGTATTAGGTATTGTAGGAACTTCCATAACCGGAATTGCCTTTCTGGTATTGCTGATCACAGCGATGGCTACTCACACATGGGGCGTATGGCTGGCATCCTGTCTGACCGGTTGTTTGTTAGGCGGAAGTGTGGCACTGACTGTATACGGTGTCAAAAAGGAACATACAGTAGATCGCTTCAGAACTTACGTGAGGCTGGTTGGTGAGAAACAGTATTGTGAGATCAGCAGATTGGCGGCTGCAGTAGGAAGAAAGACAGAATATGTAAAAAAAGAGCTTCGTCATATGATCAGCAAGGGATTTTTTCTGCAGGGACATATTGATCAGGCTGAAACTACTTTGATCACCAGTGATTTCATGTATGAGAAGTATCTGGCAGCTGAAATGTCCCGTCAGAACAGAGTATTGGAAGAAAAAAAGAGACAGGAGATCGAAGTACAGAACAGTGCTTATCCGGAGAAGGTGCAGAAGATCATAGAAGAGGGAGAAGAATATATCAGGCGTGTCCATGAGGCCAATGATGCTATCCCGGGAGCAGTGATGTCTCAGAAGTTAGCAACCCTGGAAGATATCATGAAGCGAATCTTTGAGCAATTAAAGAAAAATCCGGAGAGCAGTGATGATCTGCAGAAGCTGATGAAGTATTATCTGCCGACTACAGCAAAGCTGATCGATGCTTACAGGGATCTGGATGGTAAACCTGCTTACGGAGGCAGCAATATTGCCAATACGAAGAAGGAGATTGAGGACACACTGGATGTGATCAATGATGCTTTTGCAAAGCTCTTTGATGATATGTTTGAGGAGGCAGCCTGGGATATTTCGTCAGAAATATCCACTATGAAGACCATTCTGGCCAAGGAGGGTCTGACCGGGGAACGAGATTTTTGGAATCAGGGCAGGACACAATAGGTAAATACCCAGGAAAATAGTAAACGGGAGGATATGGTAATGGATAAGATGGAAATGATGAATGAAACAATCCCCACACTTACTTTTGATGTGGCAGAGGAGTCGGCAGTACCGGCACTGACAGAGGAAAATCCTTTGGCGGAGAAAATGGAAGACAGCATTGAAGCACAGCTTACGGATGCAGAGAAAAAGATGGTAGAAGAGTTTGTAACCAGGATCGACCTGAATAATACCAATGCCGTGCTGCAATACGGAGCAGCTACCCAGAAAAAAATGGCCGATTTTTCTGATAAGGCCCTGGAAACAATTAAAACAAAGGATCTGGGTGAAGTAGGCGATATGATCACAGATCTGGTTACTGAGTTAAAAAGCTTTGAAGCAGTGGAAGAGGAATCAGGTCTTGCAGCATTCTTTAAGAGGAAGGCAAATAAATTAACATCGATCAAGGCAAAATATGAAAAGGCAGAGGTCAATGTTGCCAATATTTCTGATGCACTGGAGACCCATCAGATCCGGTTGATGAAGGATGTGGAGTACCTGGATAAGATGTATTCCATGAATTTGAATTATTTTAAAGAAATTTCCATGTATATTGTAGCCGGTAAACAGAAGTTAGAGCAGGTAAGAGCTGCAGAGATTCCGGAACTTAGAAGAAGGGCGGAGATTTCCGGACTTCCCGAGGATGCACAGGTAGTAAGAGATTACGAGAATATGTGTGATCGTTTTGAGAAGAAGATCAATGATCTGGAACTGAGCCGTATGATCGCATTGCAGACAGCACCGCAGATCCGTCTGGTACAGAATTCCGATACAGTTATGATCGACAAGATTCAGTCCACCCTGGTAAATACAATCCCTCTTTGGAAAAATCAGATGGTGATCGCACTTGGTATTCAGCATTCAGCAGATGCTGCAGAAGCACAGCGTAAGGTATCAGATATGACCAACGAGCTGTTGAAGAAGAATGCGGCAGCACTCAAGATGGCAACTGTTGAGACTGCTAAGGAGGCAGAACGTGGCATCGTTGATATGGAAACCCTGAAGAATACCAATGAAAGTCTGATCAGTACTTTAGATGAGGTGCTTCGTATTCAGACAGAAGGCAGAGAAAAACGTCATCAGGCAGAGCTTGAGCTTCAAAATATGGAAAATCAGTTAAAGGATAAGTTAATGCAGATCAGTACCAAACAGTAGAAATGCATGAAACCAGAGGAATACTATGAGAAAAAGCGGTATATTGTTACCTATTTCCAGTCTGCCGTCTAAATACGGAATAGGTACCTTTTCAAAACAGGCATATGAATTTGTGGATTTTTTGGCAGAAGCAGGACAAAAGCTGTGGCAGATCCTGCCTTTAGGGCCGACAGGCGCAGGAAATTCGCCCTATCAGTCCTTTTCTACCTTTGCAGGAAATCCTTATTTTATCGATCCTGATCAATTGATCAAGCGCGGCTATATTACGGCAGAGGACTGTGAGGAGCTTAATTTCGGAACAAATCCGGAATATGTAGATTATGGCCAGATGTATGCCAATCGTTTCAAGCTATTGAGAAAGGCCTATGATACGGCCTTGGGAAAGGGGCTTGAAGGAGAGGAGGCCTACCAACAGTTCCTTTATGAAAATGAATATTGGCTGAAGGATTATGCATTGTACATGGCTGTTAAGACATCCTTTCACAATGCATGCTGGACAGAGTGGGATGAAGACATTCGTATGCGTAAGCCGGAGGCTGTAGCAGAATATACGGAAAAGTATGCTTATGAGATCGGCTTTTACTATTTCCAGCAATATATGTTTTCCGGTCAGTGGATGGCATTGAAATCCTATGCAAACGGACAGGGGATTGAGATCATAGGAGATATTCCTATTTATGTTGCATTTGACAGTGCAGATACATGGGCAAATCCGGAATTGTTTCAGTTAGATGAGAATAATATGCCCATCGGTGTGGCAGGATGCCCGCCGGATGCGTTCAGTGCAACAGGACAGCTTTGGGGCAATCCCTTATACAAATGGGAATATCATAAAGAAACAGGTTATGATTGGTGGCTGAAGAGAATTGCATATTGCTATCAATTGTATGATGTGGTCAGAATTGATCATTTCCGTGGGTTTGACGAGTATTGGTTTATTCCCTATGGTGATGAAACGGCAGAAAACGGTAAGTGGATGCCGGGACCGGGGCTTGAACTGTTTACAGCTATGAAGGAGAAGCTTGGCGACAGAAAAGTGATTGCAGAGGATCTGGGACTTTTGACGGACAGTGTGCTGCAGTTGGTTGCAGATACAGGATATCCGGGTATGAAGGTGCTGCAGTTTGCTTTCGGCTCAGGAGCGGACAATTTGTATCTGCCTCACAATCATGTGAAGAATAGTATTGTATATACCGGCACACATGATAATGAGACCTCAGCAGGCTGGTATCAGGGTCTGGATGAGCATACCAGAAAGCATGTGGAGGAGTATCTGGACCGGAAGGATCCGGAGGAAATCCATTGGACCATGATCCGTACTGCACTTGCAAGCACGGCAGAGACAGCAGTGATCCTGATGCAGGATTATCTGGGACTGGGTAATGAGGCGAGAATCAATGCTCCCTCTACCATGAATGGTAACTGGGAGTGGCGTATGAAAGCAGATGCCTGTACCCGTGAACTGGCGGAGCGGATTTATAAATTGACAAAGATGTATGGAAGATAAAAGGAGGGGTTTTTGCCCCTCCTTTTTCAATCGGTTTAAAATTGCATCAATGACATATAGGAATTGTGATATTCCTTATCATAGGTTACTTCCTTATCGAACCATTCGGGAGGTACAAAGGAATTGGCAGCCTCCTTGCTTCCAAATTCAACCTCCGCAATGACCAGGGGAGCAAAGGGCGGGTCGAATACATCTAACTCGATGGTCAGTGTATAACCCTTAGGCGGAACAGGAAAGCCTTCCTTGAAACCGGGGTCACGAAGCGGAATCAGATATCTTTTTTTGGATATGATATTTCCGTCGGCCTTCTGTCTTAGATGATAGTAGGATTCTTCCGTAAGGGGAAGATTGTATTCCTCTCTGGCCATCATGCCGCCGCCCTTGTAGGTAAGATAGTATTCGTCATCCTCCTTACGCACGCGTACAACAGGATGGGTG
>CAYXQG010000051.1:0-9503 GCA_964467405.1 uncultured Acetatifactor sp.
CCCGCACGGTGATGCTTCCATCTATGATGCATTGGTAGTATTAACCCAGGATTTTAAGAAGGGACTTCCTTTAGTAGACGGACATGGTAATTTTGGAAATATAGAAGGCGATGGTGCTGCAGCCATGCGATATACCGAGGCCAGACTGCATAAGATCACCCAGGAGGCTTTTTTGGCTGATCTGGATAAGGATGTGGTGGATTTCGGTCCCAACTTTGATGAGACAGAAAAAGAACCAACCGTGTTGCCTGTTAAAATACCGAATATTCTGATCAATGGTTCAGAGGGTATTGCTGTCGGCATGACTACAAGTATACCCCCTCACAATCTTGCGGAAGTGATCGATGCAACCAAGGCCTATATGCTGGATGAGAATATTTCTACCAGGGAATTGATGCGTTATATAAAGGGGCCTGATTTCCCTACCGGCGGTATTGTTACCAACAAGGACGAGTTACTTCACATTTATGAAACCGGAACAGGTAAAATCAAGATCCGCGGTAAAATAGAGGAAGAAAAGGCAAAGGGCGGCAAGACCAATCTGGTGATCACACAGATTCCCTATACTATGATCGGTGCAAATATAGCCAAATTTTTATCCGACGTAGCAGCTCTTGCAGAAACCAAGAAGACCCAGGATATTGTAGATATATCCAATCAATCTTCCAAAGAAGGAATCCGTATTGTTATCGAGCTTCGTAAGGATGCGGATGTTGAAAATTTCAAAAACCTTCTTTATAAAAAGACTCGTCTGGAGGATACCTTTGGTGTCAATATGCTGGCAATTTGCGACGGCAGACCTGAGGTCATGAGTCTGAAAAGCATGATCAAAGCTTGTGTCGATTTTCAATTCCAGATTGCTACCAGAAAGTATACCAATCTTCTCGCCAGGGAATTGGAAAAGAAAGAAATCCAGGAGGGCCTGATCAAGGCTTGTAATGTAATTGATCTGATCATAGAGATACTTCGTGGCTCCAGGGACAGAAATATGGCTAAAAACTGCCTGGTAAACGGTATTGTTGACGGTATTAAGTTTAAATCCAAGGAATCAAAAATCATGGCTACCCAGCTTATGTTTACGGAGAAGCAGGCCAATGCCATTCTGGAGATGCGTTTATATAAATTGATCGGTTTAGAGATCGATGCCCTGATCAATGAGCATGAAGAAACCATGGCAAATATCTTCCGCTATGAGGATATTTTGGAACGCAGAGATTCCATGGCCCAGGTGATCATCAATGAATTAGAGGATATTAAGCGTGAATATAAACGTCCCAGAAGGACCGTCGTAGAAAATGCAGCCGAGGCAGTTTATAAGGAAAAAGAGCCGGAAGAAATGGATGTTATGTTCTTAATGGATCGTTTCGGCTATGCAAAGACTATAGATATGCCTACCTATGAAAGAAATAAAGAAGCTGCGGATTCTGAGAACCGCTTTGTTTTCCAATGTAAGAATACCGGCAAGATCTGTCTTTTCACTGATATGGGTCAGCTGCACATGATCAAGGTAACTGATCTGCCCTTCGGCAAATTCCGTGATAAGGGCGTTCCCATTGACAATATCAGTAATTACAGCTCTGAAAAAGAGGAGATCGTACTAATCACAGGGCAAACACAGCTGAACCTGTGCAGAGTAATTTTCGTAACACAACAGGGCATGATGAAGATTGTGGACGGCGGTGAATTTGATGTATCCAAGCGTACCGTAGCTGCCACCAAGCTGCAGGAGAATGACAAGGTTTTAAGCATTGTCTGCCTGCAGGAACAGAAAAATATTATATTACAGTCTAGAGATGGTTACTTTTTACGCTTCCCCATTGAAGAAATCCCGGAGAAGAAGAAGGCTGCTATCGGTGTGCGTGGCATGAAGCTTGGTGAGAATGACCTGCTGGAAGCTGTATATTATACCCAGAATGGTTCAGAGCTTTCTATTCCTTATAAATCCAAGAACCTGATATTAAATAATATCAAAGCAGGAAAACGGGATACTAAGGGCATTAAGGTCAGAGCCTAGAGAGCAAAATAAACCCCAAAAGAAAGGTTTGTAGATATGAGAGTAATCGCAGGTATGGCAAGGAGTATGCCTTTAAAAACTCCTCAGGGTCAGGATACCAGACCAACTACTGACAGAATCAAGGAAACTTTATTTAATATACTTCAAAATGAAATCCCGGGTGCAGTATTTGTGGATATGTTCAGCGGCAGTGGCGGCATCGGCATCGAAGCCTTAAGCCGTGGTGCCAGAAAAGCATATTTCATAGAAAATGCTCCTGCAGCGCTTTCCTGTATACAGGACAATCTGAAATTTACTAAATTAACTGACAAGGCTGTAGTATTAAAGCATGATGCCGCACTTGGACTGTCCAGTATTTATGAAAAGGAAGTAGATGTTATCTACATGGATCCTCCTTATGACTGCGGACATGAAGAGAGGGTTCTTTCGATTTTGCAAAACATGAAATATGTAACAGCAGATACATTGATCATTGTAGAAGCATCCTTAAATACAGATATGGACTATGCAGACAGCATGGGATTTGATATAATCAGAGAGAAAAAATATAAAACCAACAAGCATATTTTTCTGAAGAGAAAATAGCTTTAGGAGGCAGGTATGAGTCGTGCAGTATATCCCGGCAGCTTTGATCCCGTTACAAAGGGACATTTGGATGTCATTCGACGTGCAGCAGTTATTTTTGATGAAGTGGTTGTCGGTGTTTTGAATAATAAGCAAAAGTCACCGTTGTTTTCTGTAGAAGAACGTGTTAAGATACTAGAAGAAGTAACAAAAGATCTTCCGAATGTTAAAATTGACAGTTTTAGCGGTATGCTGGTTGATTATGCTGCTAAAAATAATATTCAGGTTTCTGTAAGAGGCCTTCGCGGCATGACTGATCTGGAATATGAAATGCAGACGGCACAGTATAACAGACAGTTATCTGCCGGGAATCTGGATACCGTGTTTTTGGCAACCAGTCCTGAATTGTCCTATATCAGCTCCTCCGGTGTGAAAGAGGTGGCCAGCTTCAAGGGCGATCTGACACCCTATGTACCGGAATTGGTAGTCGGATTGATCAAAGAGAAATATAATTATTGATCCCAGAACAATAGAGGAACAGAGAGGTATAATATGAGCAGTAAGATTGAACAATTAATTGATGATATTGAAATGTACATTGACGGCTGTAAATATCAGCCTTTATCCAGCACCAGGATCATTGTAAATAAAGAAGAAATCGATGACCTGCTTCGTGAGCTTAGAATGAATACTCCCGATGAGATCAAACGATATCAGAAGGTTATCAGCAATAAAGAAGCGATATTAAATGATGCAAGAAATAAAGCACAGGCTCTCATCAGTGAGGCTACTGCCCATACCAATAAGTTGATCAGCGAGCATGAGATCATGCAGCAGGCTTATGCACAGGCCAATGAAGTAGTAACCTCGGCGACCTTGCAGGCACAGCAGATTCTGGACAATGCTACCATGGAAGCTAACAATGTAAAGACTGCTGCAATGCAATATATGGATGATATTCTGAATTATCTGGAGAATCTGGTAGTTTCTTCTGCTAACAATGCAGCAGCGAATTATGAAAATCTGCTTGGCGGCTTAAATCAGTATAAGGATATTATTCAGGCAAATCGTGCAGAGCTTCATCCCGTAGATGAATTAGAAGGTGTTTCAATACCGGAAGCAACTGACGGAGATACCGAAGAAGAATAAATTTCAAATATTAAGACCGGTTTCCAGAGAAACCGGTCTTTTCGATATGAGCATCAAACCAAAAGAAAGCAGAGAAAATAGTAAAGCACCGTAATTATGGTCAGCACAGTCTTATGAATCAGATATTGTCGTAATGACAGACCACTGTCTGCGATCATACTGTTAGTCTGTGCAATACAGGACAAGCCTCCAAATGTAAGTATACAAAGACTGAAAAAGGGTCGTTTGTCCCCAAGCATAGATAATCCCCCTGTTATTTCCAGAATCGGTGCAATATAATCGTGCAATGCAGGCAGCCAGAAATGTGGCAGTATGTTTAAAAGATTAAAAAAGATCATATATCCGCAAAGCATCAAAATACTATGTAAGGAAGCCTGAATAGATTTATCAACTGCATCAAGCAGGGAATGCTTGCTTTCTGCATGCTTATCCATGGAATCTGCATCAGGCTGCAATGCAGGATCGTTCAAATCCCTAAAGACTGTCCGGCGAAGTACCATACCATACAAAAGCGGAATACCATACATTCCGAATAAATAGGGAACCGGCCGATGCAGTCCTAACAGAGGCAGAACAAAACTGCAAAAATATACGGGACCGATATTATTACAAAAGGCAAGTAAAAATGCCGCTTCCCTTTGGCTGATCCTTCCATTTTTTAACAGCTCGGCACTTGTTCTTGCACCCATGGGAAAACCGCATAAAAAGCCGATCATAATACCATAGGATACGTTTTGGTTGCAGTCATATAATCTTTTAAGTAACGGATGTAAAATTCCGGCAAACTGCTTTGACAGATCCATCCGAACCAGAATACCGGAAAGGATCATAAAGGGAAGCAGTGAGGGGATCATTTTACTGTACCACAGAGTAAATCCATGAAATGCATAGTAGAGACTTAGCTCAGATTGTGTTAAAATATAATAGGTAAGTATCAAAAACAAAAATGTCAGAATCATTCGCATGCCACCCGGTAATAACCTGTTTCATTATATGCTAATGCCGGATAGGTTAGAATACGCTAAACAGATTCTGAAAAGCAGGATGTTACAGAGAATTATGATGAGATTGGATAAATTTTTAGTAAGTATGGAGGTAGGCTCCAGAAGTCAGGTAAAAAGTATTTTAAAAAAAGGAATCGTCACCGTTAACGGAGCCATCTGCAAGGATGCAGATTTTAAAATCAACGAAATTACAGACAAAATTGTATATCAGGGAAGAGAGCTTTCCTATGTAAAGTTTCGGTATTTTATATTAAACAAGCCCGGTGGAGTCGTAACGGCTACCCGTGATAACCATGATAAAACAGTTATGGACCTGTTAACCGATATACCTAAGAAGGATTTTTTTCCGGTAGGACGTTTGGATAAGGATACGGAGGGGCTTTTGCTGATCACCAACGACGGCAGTCTGGCACATGCCCTGTTAGCACCCAAAAAGCATGTGGACAAGACCTATTTTGTCGGACTTAGGGATCAGATTACGAAAGAAGCAGTCAGGTCATTAGAGTTAGGACTGGATATCGGAGAAGACAAACCGACCTTACCTGCCAAAGTACAGATTCTTTCCGAAAAAGAGATCCACTTAACCATACAGGAAGGAAAATTTCATCAGGTGAAAAGAATGCTTTCCGCTGTAGGGAATGAAGTGATATACTTAAAAAGGATTTCTTTCGGCAGTCTGATATTAGAGGAGTCACTAAAGCCCGGTACCTATCGAGAGCTTACCGTGGAAGAGATAGAAATATTAAAGAAAGATGCAGGACAGTAAATGATCAACAATATACAAGCAGTTATTTTTGACATGGATGGCTCCCTTGTGGACTCCATGTGGATTTGGAAAGAAATTGATATCGAATACATGGAAAGATTTGGCATCAATGCCGGAGAAGAGGAAGTTGCTGACTTTCAGAGTGCCATAGAAGGTATGAGCTTCTATGAAACAGCAGTCTGGGTGCATGATCATTTTCAATTTCCCAGAACCGTAGAAGAGATGATGGCAGATTGGAATCAGATGGCGTGGGATAAATATGAAAACGAAGTATTTTTAAAGCCCGGTGCCAAAGAATTCTTAATGGAATGTAAAAAAAGAAGAATTAAGCTTGGCATTGCCTCCAGCAACTCCAGGGCACTGGTAGAAAATGTCCTGCATGCCAGAGGTCTGGACGGAGTTTTCGATGCAGTAAAGACAGGCAGTGACGGGCTGAAAGGGAAACCTGCACCTGACATATATCTTGCCGCAGCTGAGGAAATCGGTGTGGATCCTGCCCATTGTCTGGTATTTGAGGACATTCCGGCAGGCATTACAGCCGGCAAAAGCGCCGGCATGAAAGTATGTGCAGTGGAAGATATACATTCTGCACATCAAAGAGAAGAAAAGAAACAATTGGCTGATTTTTATATAGAGGATTATTATGGAATATTCAACTAAAGGATTTTTACCTGTAAGCAGACAGGATATGCATGAAAGAAATATCGAACAACTGGATTTTGTATATGTAATCGGCGATGCCTATGTAGACCACCCCTCCTTTGGTCCTGCCATTATCAGCAGGGTATTAGAAGCGCATGGCTATACAGTGGGTATTATTTCCCAGCCCGATTGGAAAAATGAGGAGAGCATTACCATCCTCGGAAAGCCACGTCTTGCCTTTCTGATATCAGCAGGCAATATGGACAGCTGCGTAAACCACTATTCCGTATCCAAAAAGCGCCGCAGTCAGGATGCATATACTCCCGGCGGAGTAATGGGAAAAAGACCTGATCATGCAACTGTTGTATACGGCAATCTGATCCGTAAAACCTATCGGGATGTTCCCATTGTCATAGGTGGCATCGAAGCCAGTCTGCGCCGTATGGCTCATTATGACTATTGGACGGACAGCTTCAAGCGTTCCATCCTGTTGGACTCTCAGGCAGATTTGATTTCCTATGGTATGGGCGAAAAGTCTATTGTAGAGATTGCAGATGCATTAAACAGCGGTATCCATATAAGGGACATTACCTTTATAGCAGGTACTGTTTATAAAACCAAGGATATATCAGGCGTATATGACCATATTATCCTGCCGTCCTATGAAGAAATGAAGGCAGATAAAAAGGAATATGCCCGCAGCTTTGGCATTCAATACCAGAATACGGATTTTTGCAATGGAAAGCACCTGGTAGAACCCTATCCGAATAAAATCTATGTGGTACAGAACCCTCCGCAAACACCTCTTACTATGCAGGAAATGGATGATATTTATGCGCTTCCGTATATGCGCACCTATCATCCTTCCTATGAGAAGGACGGCGGTGTTCCTGCAATTTCAGAGATCAAATTTTCCCTGATCAGCAATCGTGGATGCTTTGGCGGCTGCAGCTTTTGTGCACTGACCTTCCATCAGGGACGTACGATCCAGGTCAGAAGCCATGATTCTATTATCGAAGAAGCAAAGCTTTTGACACAGGATAAAGATTTTAAGGGCTATATTCATGACGTAGGCGGACCTACCGCTAATTTCCGACATCCCTCCTGCGAAAAACAGATGGCCCACGGAGTATGTAAAAACAGGCAATGTCTGTATCCGACCCCTTGTAAGAATATGAAGGTTGACCATTCGGATTACCTGGAGCTTTTAAGAAAGCTGCGTGCATTACCCGGCATCAAAAAGGTATTTGTACGTTCCGGCATCCGTTTTGACTATTTACTGGCTGATCCTGACGACACCTTTTTCAGAGAACTGGTGGAGCATCATATCAGCGGCCAGCTGAAAGTAGCGCCTGAGCATATTTCAGATGCCGTACTTTCCAAAATGGGTAAACCGGCCAATGCAGTATATGAGAAATTTACCGCAAAATATAAAAAGCTCAATGAACAGCTTGGAAAGAATCAGTTTCTGGTTCCCTATCTGATGAGCTCCCATCCCGGTTCTACCTTAAAAGAGGCTATTGAGCTGGCGGAATATCTGCGTGATCTGGGCTATATGCCGGAGCAGGTGCAGGATTTTTATCCAACCCCTTCTACCATCTCCACAGTCATGTATTACACAGGCTTGGATCCCAGAGATATGAAACCGGTATATGTATGTAAGAATCCGCATGAAAAAGCAATGCAGCGTGCTTTGATCCAATATCGGAATCCCAAGAATTATGATCTGGTATATGAAGCACTCACTGCTGCAGGCCGCCAGGATTTAATCGGCTTTGATAAAAAATGTCTGATCAGACCCAGAAAAAATATAAGTGCAGCATCAAATACCGGCCGTAGCTTTAAATCATCTGACAACAGCCGAAAAAAAACACAGAAGAATGAGCCTCGTAAGAAGAAGACCATTCGTAATGTACACAAAAGCACTAAGCCCAAAACAACTCATTAAGTCAACAGGAGGATCAGACCATGGCAAAAAGAAGTATCGTAATTATAACAGGAGCTTCTTCAGGAATGGGGCAGGAATTTGCCTTGCAGATAGATGCTCATCTAAGGAAAACGGATGAAATATGGCTTATTTCCAGAAACAGGGACAAGCTCTATGCACTTAGCCAAAGGATGCGTAACAATACCCGTATTCTGGCAATGGATATTACCAAAGAGGCGCAGATTGAGCGCCTTAAGGACATGCTGTATGACTATGACTGTCAGATCCGTATGCTGGTGAACTGTGCAGGATATGGCCTTATCGGAGATTTCAGCTCACTGTCCTGTGAACAGCAGCTTGGTATGATACGATTAAACTGCGAAGCACTGACACATATAACCCATTGCTGTTTACCTTTTATGATCAAAAACTCACGAATCATCCAAATGGCTTCCAGTGCAGCCTTCATGCCTCAGCCCGGCTTTGCTGTATATGCTGCAACCAAAGCATACGTGGATAGCTTCAGCAAAGCACTCAGAGAAGAGGTAAAGAAAAAAGGCATCTATGTAACAAGTGTATGTCCCGGACCGGTAGACACACCATTTTTTGATATTGCCGAGCAAAACGGAAGCATCTTAGCGATCAAGAAGCTTGTCATGGCTGACAGCAAGGACGTAGTAAGCAAGGCATTGCGGGATGCCTGTGCCAAAAAAGCGGTCTCTGTATACAGTCTGCCCATTCAGGCTATGCAGGTACTGGCAAAAACAATTCCCCACGGACTCATCGTTCCTATGGTACGATTCATAAAGGAGATGGAATAATCTATGCGTTTTACACCTATGAGAATGTTCAGTTCAACCAAATATAAGGGAACTGAAAACTATATAAATACACAAAGAACATATGAAATTTTAAGAACCGTTATTTATTTTGCAATATCTCTCAGCCTTTTTATTGCAGGATATGTGACTACACAAACCAGAATGAATCTTTTAACGGTAGTTGCTGTTGTAGGCTGCCTACCCGGATGTAAAAGTCTGATCGGAGTGATCATGTTCCTTCGATACAAAAGCTGCAGCAAAAATATCTGTGACAGGATCAAGTCCGTTAACAGCAGACATACCACCGTTTTTGATATGATATTTACCTCCTATGATATAAATTTTAATGTGGGACATATGGTAATTGCCGGTAACACGGTCTGTGGTTTCACGGAAGATGACAAATTCAACGAGACAGCCTTCCAGAAGCATATCCAGAATATATTAAAAATGGACGGGCACAAAAATGTATCCGTAAAAATCTATAAAGATTTGGATAAATACATTGACCGCATAAGTCAATTGAATGAACTGGAAGCTGATCCGCAGGAGACTCAGGCTGTAACAATTACCTTAAAATCCGTTACTTTATAAAGCAAAACGGACATTACAGACT
>CAYXQG010000052.1:0-9502 GCA_964467405.1 uncultured Acetatifactor sp.
TTATGTCTTTGGCATATCTCATAAGAAAACCGTTTTATATCACCTGATATAAATGTGAAATAAAGCATGGATTTTCTAAAAGAAGCAGAATGAGATCTGCATAAATGAATATAGAGTGCAGGACTGCACAAGAAATGATTTTGAAAATATGCTTTGCAATTATATTAACACAAACAAAAATATATTGCAATACTTTTCATACAAACAGCATAAAGCAAAGTCCGTCCCCCTATATACTAAGGGAACGGACCCTATTATCACTCTTTTTTGTCGAAGCTTTCTGCAACCTGATCCAGTAATTCTCTGATCTTTAGGTGCTGAGGACATATCTGCTCGCACTTTCCGCACTTGATACAATCAGAGGCCTTTCCGCCCTTCTGGGTATGTACCATATAGTACCAGTCACTGTTGCCTCTCTGATAAGCATGCTTCAGATTCATATCTGCAAACAGATCCGGGATGGCGATCTTCATGGGACAACCGTCCACGCAATATCTGCAGGCAGTACAAGGGATCATATTCATGCTGTGGAAGATATCTGCCACCTTCCAGACTGCCTCAAGCTCTTTCTCTGTCAGAGGCTTAAATTCCTTCATAAAGCTTAAATTGTCTTCCATCTGCTCCAGACTGCTCATACCGGACAATACCATCATGATATTGTCAAAGCTTGCCGCAAAACGGATCGCATAGCTTGCATTGCTGCCGCCCTGAAGCTCATCAAATATCTTCTGGGCATCCGCAGGCAGATTCACCAGATTGCCGCCCTTTACAGGCTCCATAACGATAACAGGCTTGTTGTGCTTTACACATACCTCATAGCACTTTCTGCCTTCTACCCCGGCATCCTCATAATCCACATAATTAAACTGTAACTGTACTACTTCCACCTCCGGATATTCTGTCAATATCTGATCCAATACGACAGCTCTGTCATGGAAGGAAATGCCCACATGCTTTACCTTACCCTGCTCCTTTAAAGCAAAGGCTGTTTCAAAAGCTCTGCATTTCTTATATTTTTCAAAGAATCCTGCATTCATGGAATGCATCAGATAAAAATCAAAATAGTCCACACCGCAGGCTTCCAGCTGCTGTTCAAACAATGGCAGAATATCTTCTTCCTTATCAAAGTAGCTGTGGGACAGCTTGTTTACCAGGATATAGCTTTCTCTGGGATGGCGCTTCACCAGACATTCACGCACTGCAATCTCATTGCGCTCCTTCTGATATCCGTGTGCGGTATCAAAGTAGTTAAAACCGCTCTCCAAAAAGGCATCCACCATTTTGCAGGTCTCTTCATAATCAATTGCCCCGTCCTTGGTCGGGAATCTCATACAGCCGAAGCCAAAATTACCCTTGATCTCATTATAGAATTTATTTGTTTCCATCCTGTTCCTCCTGTTTTGCCGGTACAAAGAGCGAGTTGCCCACCGGCATGCCCTCGTAATTACATATTAAGAATATTGTACACAAAGTCGGACGTTTCTTCAAGCATAGTTTGCTTTACATTTTCCTTCCTTTTGTGCTAAGGTATAGGTAATATATGAAATCATCAGTATGGAGTATTTTTATGTTTACGAAGGATAGAAGCTTTTATAAAACATTTATTAAATTAGCAGTTGCCCTGATGCTGCAGCAGGCAGTGGTTTTAAGTGTCAATCTGGCGGATAATGTTATGCTGGGAAGCTATAGTGAAACAGCCCTGTCCGGTGTGGCTGCCGTCAATCAAATACAGTTTATCCTGCAGCAATTGGTCTACGGCTTCAGCAATGGTATGGTAGTTTTGGCCAGCCAATACTGGGGGCAGAAAAAGATCGAGCCCATCCGTAAGCTCCTTTCCCTTGCTTTCTGGGGAGCTCTGGCAGTTGCCGCCGTTCTTTTGTGTCTGGTCAGCATTTTCCCGGGGCAGGCTGTCGGACTTTTTTCGGATGATCCTGCTATTATCAGGGAAGGCTGCGACTACTTAAAGATCGTACGCTGCAGCTACCTTTTCTTTGCAGTGACTACAGTCCTTCTGGGTGCCATGCGTACCGTAGAGAAGGTAAGGATCGCTTTATATGTATCCATGATCGCACTGGTTGTCAACTGCTCCATCAATTATATATTGATCAATGGCCGTTTCGGTTTTCCGGAGATGGGTGTGCGCGGTGCTGCCATCGGTACATTAACTGCCCGCATTCTGGAATGCATCATTGTATCCTTTTATGTATTGAAAAAAGATACGCTTTTGTCCATTCGTCCCAAGGATCTGCTTGTTCCGGATGCAGGGCTGTGCAGGGATTATATCCGTGTAAGCCTGCCTCTTATCACCTCAGGCTTTTCCTGGGGATGTAATACCGCACTGCAGACCGTTATCCTGGGACATATGTCCTCAAGTGCCATTGCAGCCCATTCCATTTCCTCTACGATCTTTCTCTTTTTAAAGGTCGCTTCCGTAGGTGCTTCCTCCGCAGCTGCCGTTATTACAGGCAAAACCGTAGGCTCCGGCAACATGGAAAAGGTAAAGGAATATACCAAGACTCTGCAGCTTTTATTTATTTGCATCGGTATTGTACTGGGTATTGCTCTCTTTATCATCCGTATTCCGCTCCTTAGTCTGTATTCTCTCTCAGAAGAGACTGCGGAACTTGCCAATATTTTCATTATGATCGAATCCACCGTGCTGGTAACCATGTCTTATCAGATGTGTACCAATACAGGTATTATCAGTGGTGGCGGCGATACACGTTTTGTATTGATCATGGATATGATCGCTATTTGGGGCTTTGTCATTCCCATGTCCTTTGCCTGCGCCTTCGTATGGAATGCTTCACCGGTGGTGGTACTGTTGATGCTCAACTCAGACCAGTACTTAAAATGCATTCCCGCAGCCATTTATGGCAACAGCTATCGTTGGGTAAAGAAACTGACCAGGGAAGATGAACAATAAAGAACAGGAGGAATATATATGGACGATTTTAAAACCTATGACACTGTTATGATCCCGGTCTCAGACGGCAGGGAGCAGGAGTTTGCCATCATGGAGGAATTTGATCTGGCAGACAAGCATTATCTGGTAGTATCACCTGTCATCGGCGAAGAGGTGCAGGAGGGCTTCTACCTTTATCGCAGTGTAGAGAGTAATGGTGAGTTAGAGATCTCTATGATCGAGGATGCAGAGGAATTTGAGAAGGTATCCGCTTATTTCGAAAATAAATAAGTCCGCTTTTGTAGCTTATATGCGACAAAAGCAGGTAATTGTGAAGCCGTCAAAACTTAGTCGTTTCCCAATTACCTGTACAACACAATATGAATACAGGAGGGTAATTATGGGCGAAAAAATTCGAGTAACCATATGGAACGAATTTGTGGATGAATTTCGACATCCGGAGGTTTTTGACATGTATCCGGGGGGCATACATGAATATATTGCTTCTTATCTGAGAGAGCAGGGGGATCTGGAGGTGAGAACCGCAACCTTTCAGGAGGAAGCATTCGGTATACCGGATGAGGTTCTTGACAATACGGATGTATTGATCGTATACAGCCATATGAAACAGGGCATTGTAAGTGAGGACCGTATTCAGAAGCTTACAGACCGTGTGGTTAATGAGGGCATGGGGCTTATCGTGCTCCACTCAGGGCTTTGGCTGAATGCCGTAAAACGCATACTGGGTCCCTGCAATTACAACGGATACCGGGAAATCGGGGAGCGTGAGCGTGTATGGGTGGTCAATCCTACCCATCCCATTGCAGAAGGACTTCCGGATCATTTTGAATTTGCACATGCCGAGGTCTATCCGGAGCCTGCAGCTTTTCCGGAGCCTGAGGATCTGATCTTTCTAAGCTGGTATCAGGGCGGCGAGGCAGCCCGTTCCGGTCTGACCTGGAGACGCGGCCTGGGCAAAATCTTCTATTTTTCACCCGGCCATGCAACCTTTGATACCCTGCTTTCTCCCTATTATAAGCAGGTTGTCATCAATGCCATCCACTGGGCTGTACCTAAGTTTAAACCCCTTGCCTCCAGCCGGGGGCCAAAATGCAGTCCCATCGAACCCATGGAGCAGGTTGGCGGCATAGTAGAAAATGAGGAGGACGAAGCATGAAAAAATATATACATGTAGGCTGCGGCAACTGGGGCAATGTCTGGTTAACCAGAATGATCCCTGAGGCCCGGGACGTTGCAGAATGTGTGGCATTGGTGGATATCAACCCCGTTGTCTTGCAGCATGCAGGAGAAGTACTGGGACTTCCCAAGGAAGCCTTATATGAGGATCTGAAAACAGCATTACAGGAGCATGAGGTGGATTTTGTCTCTGTGGCAACCTCCATTCCCTCCCACCCGGAGGTAGTAAAAACAATCCTAGAATACGGTAGGGGCTGTCATATTCTCAGCGAAAAGCCAATTGCCGGCAATATGGAGGAATCTTTAGAAATCTACAGACTTGTAAAGGAGGCGGGTATTAAATTTGCCGTTACCTTCAGTCACCGCTATGAAGATGACAAACAGACCTTTGAAAAACTTCTTCACGACAACTACGGCGGAAAGCTGAATTATCTCACCTCACGCATTTCCATTTCCAGAACCCAGGGCAATACCGGACATGCCATCCATCCTGTTGAAATGCTCTTTATCGATGGCGGCATCCACAATCTGGATATGATCCGTGCCTTTGCCGGATGCAATGCAGAGGAAGTATATGCACAGGCCTGGAATATAGAATGGGAGAAGCATGACCGAGGAGCTGCTTCTGCCTTTGTGATCATGAAAATGGAGAATGGTGTAAGAGCCAATCTGGAATTTGAGTTTGGCGGCGCACATACCTACAACAACTGGACCAAAGAATATTTCAGAGCAGAATGTGAAAATGCCAGCATTGAGCTGGACAACCGACGCATTACGGCCCGCAGTATGGAAGGCTTCCCCACCCCTTCCGTCTGTGAGATTCCTTTATTAAAGGGAGATCACTGGAAGCATGATCTGATCATACGACAATTTATTGACTGGATGGACGGAGGCCCTGCACCTGATGTAAGTATCGATGAAAGCATCCATGCCATGGGCATGCTTTATGCGGTTGTAGAAAGCAGCCGTACCGGCAAGCCCGTCAATGTAAAGGAATTCATGAGCCGCTACGGTTTCTAGGAAATAAAAAATGCAGCATCCCCACGGGTACCTTGCCAAACAGGTGAAAAGTACACTGCAGCGGGAATGCTGCATTTTATTATCCTATTTTTATCCGATATAACTGATCTTGGACAGATCCGGCTCATGAGGAGTGCCCTCTTTATTGGTCGGATAACCGACTAATACTGACATACCGAACTCATAGTCCTGTGGAATCAGCTTTTCCTTATATGCAGCACCTTTTGCAGTATTAAATACCATTCTTGCCATGCCGCAGATCACATTGCCAAGTCCCATGGAAGAAGCTGCCAGGGCAATATTTTCAGATACAATCCCACAATCCAAATTACTTCCGGCCTTCTGTGCGATCACGATCAGGCAGGGTGCATTATAAAAAAGCTTGCCGCCTCTTCCCATGATTCTTTCATATCCGGCCTTATCCTCCTGTTCCAGCATTTCCATTACAGCTGCATCCATTTCATCGATCAAATCCTTATCCTGCACCACGATAAGCTTCCAGGGCTGCTTATTCATTGCGCTGGGAGACTGCACTGCTGCCAGTGCCAATGCCTCCACCTCTTCCTTTTTCAATGCCTCGCCTGTATAGCTGCGGCAGGAATAACGGCCTGCAATGGTTTTCAATGTTTCATTCATACTATTTCCTCCTTTAATTTTCCCTTGCCGCCTAAGCAAGAGAATAATTTTAATCCTTTAGTGAACACAGCACGGGCCTTGACAGATAAGTGCCGTCAGGCCTTCACATCATAATGCCGAAACTGTAGGGCATTAGCGTTCCTGTATATATTTCGTATAAATTTCCACTTGATCGTAAATACATCTCCAGCTGCTTGTGGAGCCGGCAGTTACACAAATATACGGTGTGCCGCCTGCAAAGATTCCATAGCTTACTGCACAATTTTTAGACTGCACCACATATCCTGTCTTTGCACCAAGCACCTCCCCGCCGGTATCCTTATCCTCGATCCTGCGCAAAAACCAATTGGACAGAAGAATCCCCTCCGGATGCTTCTGCGTAGGTGTCGTCGTATAAGTATGCGCCGATAAAACTTCCCTGCACAGCTCATTCTGCATAGCTGCCTTCATGATCACAGCCATATCATAAACCGTACAATAATGCTCCTCATCATAAAGCCCTACACAATTGGTAAAATGTGCCGTATCGGCCAATCCCAGCTCTTCCAGCTTGTCATTCATCATCTCTACGAAAGCCTCATGGGAGCCTGCTGTATAAACGGCCAGACCCACTGCCGCATCTGCGCCTGAGGGCAGTATCGTTCCGTAAAATAAATCTCTGACAGGAATCTCTTCCTCATTCAGAAACCCTACGCAGCTGCAGTCATTGACATAAGCATAATCCGTGATCTTCAGTGTCATGGTAAATGTATCATCCAGATTTTCCTCCTGCAGATGTTCTGCTGCCACCAACACTGTCAGCACCTTTGTCATGGAAGCTGGACTGATCCGCTCCTTTGCCCCCTTTGAAGCAACAATGGTATCCGTACTCTCATCCACCAAAATAGCATTGCTGCTGATCACATTCTCACTGTAAATAGTAACCGTATCTCCATTTTCCTCAAATGCATACACCTGCGGATCAGGCTTTACCGTATCCTCTTGCGGAATCTGCATTTCCCCTGTAGTATCCGTTTCGCCATCTGCCTTAGAGGTTCCTCCGTCGCTTCCGTTCCAAGATCCCTCACTTTCCCCATCGGTCCATGCGCCTTCCGCTTCTTCGCCCCCAATTTCCTCAAATCCCTGAGGGCCTTTATGCCCGGTATCCGCCTTTCCGGATTTCCCTGCACTGTACAAAGCACAGCCGATCCATACAATCAAAATCATACCGCACATACCTGCCGCTAAGGGAAGCAGCTTTCTTATCATGCGCCGTCGTCGCAGCTGCCGCTGTTTTTCACGTCGCATACGTTCTATTCTTTCTGCACGCTGCCTGTGCCGTATCAGTTCTTCTCTATCCTCATTATACGATTCCATGATAATCCTTACATTCTTTCTTTTTCTTTCGTCCCGGCGGCATGCTCACATACCATCTGCTATCGGCAAGTTGTTACTTGTACTTAAACTATTTTGTTTAAGTTTTATTTGAAATCTGCCGATATTTCACTTCATTTGCACATTTTATTTTGACTTACTGATTTTCTGTTGCCAAAGTGTTGCCATGCATCGCTATTTGTGTACCATGCCATACATATTCCCCCAAAAAGCTAAACACTGTTTCGCTTTTTCATTTTAACCCGGCATTTAATTCGTCACTGACAAGTTAGAATAACGAGTTAACTACATCATGACCATATCATGACCAACTTAGTTAAGATAACGGTCAGGATGTTGACTATCATCTTGCATTACAGATAACCCGTAATCCTCAACACCGTCTGTTCCCCCTGTGTCTCGCTGACAAGCTCAAACAAATTGTCTTTCGTAGCAAAAAGATTCTTAGGGTTTCTTCCAATTATCAAATACTGGTTTTTATCATCAAGAGCAATATACTTTCTGACATCATCATCCAAGAGCACATCCGCATTATCAATCACAATCAATTTTCCACTTGCATTTTTGATAATACCTGCAATATCTTTCTGATAATCCAAATAATTCAAACACATAATATCCGGATTCAATGCCATACACTCTTTTATGAATGAAAAAGATGCTGTTTTTCCGGCTCCGGAATCTCCGGTCAGTATTGTAATATTATTTGTAAATTCAAAATCCAAAACAAACGAAGTATGAACTGTAGAAAAATGCTCCATTACAATTGGCTTACTCTTCATAACTCCACCACTCCTTCAACTCTTCATAATCACAAATTTCCATCTTCCCTGAAGAAGTCTGTACATTTACTGCATCCATTTCAAAGGGAATTAGTGCGTAATCGCTATAAACATTTCCTACCGCCAGACCATATAATATCTCCAAGGCATTGCTTCCACATTCTTTCAAACAAAACACCTTATCCGGATTATAAAGCACATTCAATACAGTCTTGCAACCTGCAGATAATTTATCTACATCCAATACAATATCATTGAATTTTGAACGCATCCTGAACTTACTAATCAGCTTTGCTCCATCTATTATCTCTATCACTTTTTCTGCCTTTTCATCTAGCTTGAGTGCAGTATTTTGATTGAAAAAGATATCATTTAATTCTACATATTCCATACCCTGCGGAATATCATTTTTGTTCTTGAAAATCGTTATCACAATACCACCTCCAAACCTATATTCTGAAATTGCTTCAAAAGACTGGTGCCCTCGCAAATTCGTTTCATCTTTTCCCCCAGCTGTAACCTGCTTGCATCAAGACCACAAACATCATCAGGCATTCTTTCTTTCCATTCGCAACAGGATTTGATCCAACATTCACCAATGTTTCCCTTTGAAACTTCAAATCCTGTATTTCTCGTTAAATCAAATAAAATTCTCGCTGCCAGCTGTTCTACATTATAATTATCAACATTCTCATTATATTCTATAATTTCACGAATATCTTTATAGTTAACTTCACCACTTTGAATTGTCTTAACTAGCTTTTCTCTCGCAGTAATTGCTTTTTCTCGTTTTATTAAAAATTCATCATCAGGTGCATAAATCCATTCTATCAAATCCTTAAACTCCAGCAATAGATATTCAAAACAGATAATATCCATAAGAACAACATTGCCTTTATCGCTGACGTATTTTCTTAGCAACTTCTGTTCCATAGCCACCTGAAGATTATCAAAAGAATTGTCGAACACCACAATATATCTATTCTTAGTATCTTCCAATGCCTTTACTGCTTTTACCAGTTCACTATTGTTCTTCTTACTTTCCAGTACTATTTCCGGACATAACTGGTCCATAAGTGTCTGCCAAAATATGTAACCCGATTTATCCTTTCTGTCCTCAATCCATAAATATGTTTTCATTAATGCACTTCCTTATTTCTCGCACCAGTGGCGCGAGATTTACTATACCTTGTTACTATCTTATAAATCATTATACTCTATTCATTTCGTTTATTCAATGAAAACGCGTACATATATTCGATTTTGCATCTTACTTGCCTTCATACTAAATGGCAACATTTTGCTTTGTGAATTTATCATCAATAAAATAATATAAATATGGCAGATAACCTCGTGGATTGTCTGCCATAAAGAATATTTTGTATTAACTTGCTACTATTCAAACTCGGCAAGTTGTCGCTTTGGCTTAAACTATTTTGTTTAAGTTTTATTTAAAATCTGCCGATATTCTACTTCATTTGCATATTTTATTTTGGCTTACTGATTTTCTGTTGCCAATATGTTGCCATGAACACTAGCCTAAACTCTTTTTATAGATACTGTCAAGGTTAATCCCAGTGGCTCAAAT
>CAYXQG010000053.1:0-9357 GCA_964467405.1 uncultured Acetatifactor sp.
CCGGAACGTCCGCGCAGCTGATTGTCAATACGTCTGGATTCATGACGCTCTGTACCAATGATCTTCAGACCACCGACCGCCTTGGCTTCTGCATCCAGCTTAATATCCGTACCACGTCCTGCCATATTGGTAGCAATGGTAACTGCACCGTGGATACCTGCATCAGCTACGATCTCTGCTTCCAGCTCATGGAATTTTGCATTCAATACCTTATGAGGAATGCCCCTTTTGGTAAGCATACGGCTCAGCTCCTCACTGGCTTCAATGGTAATGGTACCAACCAATACCGGCTGTCCCTTTGCATGGGCTTCCACGATTGCATCTATGATCGCATTTAACTTCTCTGCTCTGGTCTTATATACTGCATCCTGATGGTCAATACGCGCAACAGGCTTATTGGTAGGAACCTCTACAACGTCCATGCCGTAAATCTCACGGAATTCATTCTCTTCTGTTAAAGCAGTACCGGTCATACCGGATTTTTTCTCAAATAAGTTAAAGAAGTTCTGGAAGGTGATGGAGGCTAAGGTCTTGCTTTCTCTCTTAACCTTTACACGTTCCTTCGCCTCAATTGCCTGATGGAGACCATCAGAATAACGACGGCCCGGCATAATACGTCCTGTAAACTCATCTACAATAACAACCTGATCATCCTTTACAACATAATCCTGATCGCGGAACATTAAATTATGTGCTCGCAGTGCCAGGATAATGATATGCTGGATCTCCAGGTTTTCAGGATCCGCAAAGTTATCCAGATGGAAGAAGCGTTCTACCTTCTCCACACCCTGTGCTGTCAGATTGATCACCTTATCCTTCTCATTAACGATAAAGTCACCTGTTTCCTCCTGCTGAATACCCATGATTGCTTCCATCTTGGTCAGATCATGCATATCCTCACCACGCTTCATCTGACGAGCCAGCAGATCACACATCTCATATAAGGCAGTGGATTTGCCGCTCTGTCCGGAAATGATCAAAGGAGTTCTTGCCTCATCGATCAATACAGAGTCCACCTCATCAATAATCGCATAATGTAAGCCTCGTAAAACCAGCTGTTCCTTATAGATAACCATGTTATCTCTCAAATAGTCAAAACCAAGCTCATTGTTGGTGACATAAGTAATGTCACAGGCATATGCTGCCTTTCTTTCCTCCTGATTCATGCCGTTTAATACCACGCCGACCTTCAGGCCTAAGAATTCATGTACCTGTCCCATCCACTCAGCATCTCGCTTTGCCAAATAGTCGTTAACAGTAACAACATGAACGCCCTTACCCTCTAAGGCATTTAAATATGCAGGAAGCAAACAAATCTGGGTCTTACCTTCACCGGTCTTCATTTCGGCAATACGACCCTGATGCAGGATCACACCACCCATTAACTGTACTCTGTAATGCTCTGTATTCAAAACACGTCTTGTAGCATCTCTTACTACTGCATAAGCCTCCGGCATTAAATCATCCAGAGTCTCCCCCTCTGCAAGACGTTTCTTAAACTCATCCGTCTTGGCCCGTAACTGTTCATCGCTTAATTCCAGCATAGCGGGACGTAAGGACTCAATCTTATCTACGATTGGTGTAATACGTTTTAATTCTCTGGCACTGTATGTACCAAAAACCTTTTCAAACAAACTCATAATTAATCCATCCTTTATTCGCTTTTTCAAACAAAGCCTAAAATATATTGTAACAGATTTCCCTTTACTATTCAACCTTTGAAAGCCTGCTAACTCTGAACATTTTGTAAACAATATATGAAACTCTGCCTATTTTCTGCCCTGTCCGTATGCCCAGAACTTATTGATTAAAAAGTTCATGGGTGTAACAAGCAAAAGGTTCACAAACTCGGCTACCAGATTACCCAATACTTCTGTATCCGGATTCGCCATTCCAAGGCCACGAAGAAGATCATGCAGAGGATCCATGTACTGTGCAATATGAATCACATCTATCCATAAAACCAGTAACAATGCATTTACCAGAAAGCCCCAAAAATAAGCAACATAGGTCTTAGCAAGCACCTTCCACCAGACTCTCTTTTCGCCCTCTGTTTCTTCCTTAAATACATACTTATTGCTCCAATAATAAGCATTCAGCACGCTGATCACAAATCCCAGAAAGCTTGCAAACAGATAATTACCCTTTAAGAGCACAACGATCACATAAATCAATTCGCTGATCAGTGTATTGGACACTCCTACCAGGCCAAATTTGATAAACTGCCATAAATTCTTCATCTTACTCTCCATATACGGTTTGCCATATCATCCTTTATTGCCGGCAGGGTCATCTATCTGGACTCTTCTTTTCCGGGAACTAACTCTTCATCAATGATGAAAGGCGGTCTGGTACGGGCAGCATCCAGGGCTCTCCATACATATTCTCCCAAAACACCCAACATCAAAAGGATCAAACCGGAAGAACAAAGGACTACACACATTAAAGATGGCCAACCGGCGATCGGTGTACCCTGTGTAAAATATTCCACCAAAATATTAATAAACAAAAGTACTGCACCGATATTAAACAAAACTCCCACCATGGACATAAAACGGATGGGGGCATAGGAAAAACTCATCATGGAATCCATGACCAGCTTAAATTTCTTTGCAAAGGTCCAACGGGATTCTCCTTTTTCCCTGTCCTTTCTGTCAAAGTATACTTTATCCGTCCGAAATCCTGCCCAAAGAACCTGCAGTGTCAGACTTGAATTTTTCTCATCCAGACGCTCTAATACCTCGATTACCTGTCTGTCGATCAGATAGCAGTCGCAGCCGCCTACCGGCATATTCTTGTTTACAAACTTTCGGACAATTGCATAATACATATCCGCGAAAAACACTTTAATCCTGCTTTCATCCCTGGATCGTCTGACAGCAAGCACTACCTTATTGCCCTGCTTCCAGCTTTCATACATTTCCAAGATCAGTCCGGAATCCTCCTGAAGATCTGCCTGCTTGGTCACCGCACAATCTCCCGTACAGACGGACAAGCCTGCCAAAAGTGCTGCATGTTCGCCGAAATTTCTGGAAAGCTTCACCAAACGTACATTTTCATCCATATCACGGATCTCATTCATGATCTCCCAGGATCTGTCGCCGGAACCATCATCCACAAATACCAGCTCATAATCGCCTAATTTATCCATTATCTTTTCCTGCATATCCCTATAAAGATCCATCAGGGTATCTTCATTGTAATATACAGGTACTACAATTGAAATCTTACTCATCTATATTTCCTCACAATTCTCTGTTTTCATTACCTGTCGGGCAGTTACTTTTTACCGATTTCCCGTAAATAGTCCTCGTAATTTCTGATATACTCTGCGCCGTCATAATGCCTGCTTGCAAGTACAAGCAATACAGAATCCTCTGAAAATTCATACATATCCTTCCAAAGCATATTCGGAATGTACAATCCCATCCTTGGTCTGTTCAGTTCAATAATCTCGGATTCTGTTCCGTTATCTACCCGGACCTTACTGGTACCTGCCACATTGACCAGCAAAAACTCTGTTTCCCTGTTGGCATGCTGACCTCTCACCACATCCTTGTCCGATCCATAGATATAAAA
Organism: uncultured Acetatifactor sp.; assembly: GCA_964467405.1. Lineage (GTDB taxonomy): Bacteria > Bacillota > Clostridia > Lachnospirales > Lachnospiraceae > Acetatifactor. The sequence goes on from CAYXQG010000053.1 coordinate 3,580, forward strand.
AACTCTTTTGATATCAAAGGGAATATCCATACCATCCCCTTCGATCACCACAAGATTTCCTCTCTCATCACCCAGATCCGTAAATTCAATTATTTTATATTGTTCTGCTAAACTCATACTATTCTCCTAAAAAGCATTCAAAGCTTCTATTACTCTGGTTTGTTCTTCCTGTGTCATTCCATTATACATGGGAATGGACAGAACCGTATCCGCATATGATTCCGTGACAGGATAATCCCCCTTACCAAATCCCAGATATGCATATGCCTCTGACAGATGCGGCGGAATCGGATAATGGATGATCGTACCGATCTCCAGTTCATTTAAATATGCGATCAACTCTTCCCTATGTTCTGTACGGATCACATATTGATGCCATACGCTGTCTGCGCCTTCCCTGATCCGGGGCAGAATCAATTTATCATTCTTAATCTCTTCCGAATATCTGGCAGCCAGCCTTCTTCTTTCTGCTGTCAGCTCCCCGGCATATTTTAAACGAATCCTCAAAAGACCTGCCTGCAGCTCATCCAGTCTGGAATTAGCACCGACCACCTTATTATAGTACCTCTTTTCACTGCCGTAATTGCGGTACATCCTCATTGCTCTTGCGATCTCCTCATTCTCTGTAACGATCGCACCCGCATCACCGAAGGCTCCGATGTTTTTGGAAGGATAAAAGGAAAAGCATCCAATATCCCCAAAGGTTCCCGTCATCTTCCCATCAAAGCAGGCTCCGTGAGACTGGGCACAATCTTCGACCAGACGCAGGTTATATTTTCTGCACAGGGATACGATCCTGCCCATATCAGATGCCTGTCCGTACAAATGCACTACCAATATTGCCTTTGTCTTCTCTGTAATATAAGACTCCAGATTTTTGGTATCCATATTATAAAACTCATCCGGCTCCACAAATATCGGTGTGGCACCATTGATGGTAATTCCCATAACACTGGCAATATATGTATTGGCCTGTACGATGACCTCATCGCCTGCACCGATTCCCAGCACCTTAAATGCCAGCCACAGTGCATCCAGTCCGCTTGCCAGTCCCACACAATGCTTCGAACCGGTATATGCCGCAAATTCTTTTTCAAAGGCCTCTACTTCCGGTCCCAGGATATACCATCCGGAACGCAGCACTTCCAATGCCTTCTGTTCAAATTCTTCCTGATATTTTAAAAACCCTCTATCCATACGATTGGGCATGATTTTCATGACAGCATCCCCCTAAGTATAATTACATACATATTATCATACCATGATTCTAAATTCTTTACAATAAAGAAAAAAGCAAAAGGATCCCTTATGGGACCCTTTCGCATATCTCTGTTATCCATATTCCTATCATTACAGCGTAACACCCTGCTTAAAGATTGCCATATCATGGAAACCTGCTGCTTCACTGCAGACTTTCTTCCCTGACGCTACCTCTATAACATAATCATACAATCTTTTTGCTTCCTCTGCCATCGTCTTATCTTCTGCCAATACTCCGGCATTAAAATCAATCCAGTTGGATTTCTTATTTGCAAGAGCAGAATTGGTAGAAATCTTCATGGTCGGAACCGGCGAAGCAAAAGGCGTGCCTCTTCCGGTCGTAAAAAGAACAATCTGAGCTCCGGCTGCTGCCAAAGCAGTAGAAGCTACCAGATCATTGCCGGGCGCGCTCAAAAGATTCAGTCCTTCCTTTTTCACAGTTTCACCATAAGCAAGTACCCCCTTTACCGGAGCACTGCCGGATTTCTGGGTACAGCCCAATGACTTATCCTCCAGTGTAGATATACCACCCAATTTATTTCCCGGTGACGGATTTTCATAAATGGTCTGATTATGACTTTTGAAATAATTTTTAAAATCATTGATCAGATCCACCGTCTTATGGAACAATTCCTCATTTTCGCAGCGATTCATCAGTATGGTTTCTGCGCCAAACATCTCCGGTACTTCTGTCAGGATCGTTGTACCGCCGTCTGCGATCAGCATATCCGAGAAACGTCCGACCAACGGATTGGCCGTAATACCGGAAAGACCGTCACTGCCGCCGCACTTCATGCCAATGATCAGCTTATCTGTGCTGACAGGTTCTCTTTCAAAGCCTGCCGCGTGATCAATGAGTCCTTTGATGATCTCCACTGCTTCTGCAATCTCATCCTCGCATTCCTGGGATACTAAAAATCTCACTCTGTTTTCGTCATAATCGCCGATATAAGGCTTTAATACCTCTATATTGCTGTTTTCACAGCCCAGTCCCAATACCAAAACACCGCCTGCATTGGGATGGTTGATCAGATCAGCCAATATTTTACGGGTATTTTCCTGATCTTCTCCCATCTGTGAGCAGCCATAGGGATGGGGAAATGCAATGACCTCATCCACACTTCCCTTTACAAATGCATTGGCCCTTTTCGCAATGGCCTCTGCCACCTTGCTGACGCAGCCAACAGTAGGAATAATCCAGATTTCGTTACGTACGCCCACTTTACCATCAGGGCGTTTGAAGCCCTGAAAGGTTATTGTATTTTCTTTCTCCTGATTGGGCACAATGTCCGTCTGACCCATCTCGGGCTCGTAGGTATATTCTAACAGATCACCAAGCGCAGTCTTCACATTGTGTGTATGAATCCATGCACCTTCCTTTATATCCTCCGATGCTATACCGATACAATAACCGTATTTTATGACCTCTGTTCCTGCCGGAATCGGACGGACGGCCATCTTGTGTCCTGCGGGGATTTCCTCCAAAACAGTCACAGCCCTGCCTTCTTCCGGTGTGATAACCATACCTGCCTTCAGGGGACGCAGGGCTACCACAACATTATCCTTCTCATGTATCCTTAAGAAATCCTGCATAATGCTTCCCTCATACCATTTGTCTTAATATCATCCAGATATTCAGTTACAGCCTCTGTCAAGCCTTCAATCTCATTCAAATTACAACCAAAGAAATCCTTCTCTCCCAAAAAGGCTTTTACAAATTCACCGGTTTCCTTCATGCAATTGTCACGGAAAAATTCAAGCACATTTCCATCATCCATTATATTGTATTCCTGCTCTCCTCTGTGTCCGATCAATGCCTTATCCCGAATCTCTGTACCTGTATAGAATGCCATAAGTGCAGCTAAAGAGAAGGTCAGATGTGCCGGCAGCTTACCTGTCTGCTCCACATAACCCAAAAAGCTGGGCAGACATCTTGCCTTCCACTTAGATACGGAATTTAAGGAAATCGCCAATAGGGAATGATCTACATAAGGATTGTTAAAACGGTTTACTACCTCTCCCGCAAAAGTCATCAGCTCATCCTTAGGAAGGCTTAAGGTAGGAATTACCTCATCATATATGGTTTTTAACATAAAGTTTCTGATATCATCATCCTGCATGGAATCTCTGACAATATCCTTACCTGCCAGATATGCAGCCAGTACAAAGGAGGTATGGGCTCCGTTCAAGATACGTACCTTTCTTTGCTTATACGGCTTCTGATTATCGGTAAAGATAACCGGCAGTCCGGCCTGAGGCAGGGGCAGCTCCTCACTGATATCCTTTTCGGATTCAATGACCCAAAGAGCAAAGGGTTCACCCGTTACCATAATGTGATCCTCATAACCAAGCTTCTCCCACTCCTCTTTCTCTGTTGCTCTCGGATAGCCCGTAATAATACGGTCTACCAGGGTGGAAGTAAATACACAGGCCTCTTCTACCCACTCCTTAAATGCATCGCCCAACTTCCAGTTCTCGATCTGCTGCATCACGCATTTCTTTAACATAATACCGTTGTCATCAATAAGCTCCACAGGAAGCATGACAAGACCCTTTTGTCTGTCACCGTTAAAGGTTTCAAATCTATGATATAAAAACTTTGTCAGCTTACCCGGGAAGGTCTTGGGCGGATTATATTCAAATTTATCATTCTCATCATAAACAATACCGGCTTCCGTTGTATTGGATACAACAAAGCGCAGGGTATCGATCTTTGCAAGTTCCATATACTTCTCATATTCATTCACAGAATCTACTGCATCTGCCACACTGGTAATCACCCTGTTGAGAACTTTTGCCTCACCGTCCACGTTGCCGCGAAGGGATACCGTATACTGGCAGTCCTGCTTATGGAAATTGTCCAGATTGCCAAACTCAATGGGTTTGATCAGCACGATATCACCGTCAAATTTTCCCTGCTCATTTGCAATATCGATCATATAATCCACAAATCCGCGCAGGAAGTTACCCTCACCAAACTGTACTACCTTTACAGGTCTTTCTTTTTTTTCGGTCATTTTCTTATTTAATACTTCCATAATGCCTCCAATCTGCCTTCCTACAGGCATTTCACTGTCATTTTCCTTGTTCTTCGACAGACACTTACGCCGATACATGTAAGCGCTTACAATTCAATTCTACTCCAACCCCTTCTATTCGTCAAGAAGGTAAAATACATCTTGAAAATATCCCTGTACTTCGCTATAATTTCAATAGGCCTTTTATGAGGCTTAAATCGAGGTTATAATTATGACGATATATGATATTTCTGAAAAAGCCGGTGTGTCCATTGCCACTGTCTCCCGTGTTCTTAACGGCAGCAGCAATGTCAGCGAGAAAACTAAACAAAAGGTATTGGACGTGATCAGGCAATATGAATATACACCTAATGTATTTGCCAGAGGACTGGGCCTGAATACCATGAAGACTATCGGCATTTTGTGTGCAGATTCTTCCGATCTCTACATTGCAAAGGGTATTTATTATATTGAACAGCTGCTGCAGGCCAATGGTTATGACAGTATTCTGTGCTGCAGTGGACATGAGCTTGAAAACAAGCAAAAAAGCATGAACCTGCTGATTACCAAAAAGGTGGACGGTATTGTGTTAATCGGTTCTACTTATGTACATGAAACAGCTGAAGAAAACAAATATATTGTGGATGCTGCTTCGCAGGTTCCGGTTATGCTTTTGAATGCTTATCTGGATGCTCCCAATGTATATTCCGTATTGTCGGATGATTACACCTCCATGTACGAGGCAACCCTTTATATGATCGATGCAGGCATAAAGGATATCCTTTATTTTTACAATTCTAAATCCTACAGCGGCAAGAAAAAACGGGCCGGTTACCGTGCCGCCATGGAAAGCAAAGGGTTATTAAAGGACGAAAATATGCTGCAGTTTTATCACGGCTCCCATGAAGACGTTCCTGCCATGGCAGAGCACCTGACCAGACAGGCCAGGGCCGGACTCTCCTTTCACGGTATTGTAGCCGCAGATGACATTCTTGCACTCGGTGCCCTAAAATATGCCCGCGAAAACGGATTGAAAGTCCCGCAGGATTTAGCCATCATAGGCTATAACAATTCCATGCTGACCAATGCATGCGAACCGGAACTGACTTCCATCGACAACAAACTGGAAAGTCTTTGTCAGCGTCTGATCCAGGTTTTAATGGGAATCTTAAATGGTGATGAGATGCCGCAGCAGACTTGTTTTTCCGGAGAGCTTATTAAACGTGGTACTACACTTTAATATATGTAATTTTTAAGTCGCGCAAAGCGACAGAAAGAGAGGATATTATGAAAGCATTTATGGACAAGGATTTTCTCCTTGAAACCGAAACCGCCAAAGCACTTTTCCACAACTACGCAGAGGTAACTCCTGTTTTGGATTATCACTGCCATATCAACCCCAGGGAAATCGCTGAGGACAGAAAATTCGATAACATTACCCAGGTTTGGCTGGGCGGTGATCACTACAAATGGCGCTTTATGCGTTCTTGCGGTGTAGACG
>CAYXQG010000054.1:0-9101 GCA_964467405.1 uncultured Acetatifactor sp.
CCGGATACGCTGTTAACTTCATTAAGTTAACTCCTGAACAGCAGGCTGATGTTATCTCTCGTACTTTCCACGAAGCTATCTAATTACCTGTCGAAAGCATTTAGATCCCGGGAAGATTTTCTTCCCGGGTTTTTTCATAAAGAAAGGAACTATTATGCAGGGAAGAATTCATTCACTCGAAAGTTTTGGTACCGTAGATGGCCCCGGCGTACGTTTTGTAGTATTTGTTCAAGGCTGTCCCATGCGTTGTGCCTATTGTCACAATCCGGACACCTGGCCCATGACCGGCGGCACTATGATGGAGCCGGAATATATTATTGAGCAGTATGAAAGAAATAAAGGCTTCTACAGAGGCGGCGGAATCACCGTAACCGGCGGCGAGCCTTTGATGCAGGTAGATTTTCTCATCGATTTATTTACTCTTGCAAAAAAGAAGGATATTCATACCTGTATAGACTCTTCAGGTATTGCTTTTAATCCTGAGAGCCAGGTATTCATGGAAAAGATGGATCATTTGATGACCTTAACAGATCTGGTTATGCTGGATATCAAACATATTGATCCGCAGAAGCATAAGGAATTGACGCAGCAGCCCAACAACCGGATTTTAGAATTTGCAGCCTATCTGAATGAAAAAAAGGTTGATATGTGGATCCGCCATGTTGTGGTACCGGGCATCACGGATGATGATAAATATCTGGAGCAGCTTGGATATTTCATTGGCCAGTTTACCAATCTGAAGGCTTTGGATGTACTTCCTTATCATACCATGGGCGAGGTAAAATACAAAAAGCTCGGTCTGGAATACAAGCTGGCCGGTGTCCCTGCAATGGATAAGGATAAAGCAATCGAAAAGAAGCAGGTTATTTTATCCGGCATCAAAAAACGCCGTGCGGAATTAGGATTAGTTTCGTCTAACCAAAATTAGTCACTCGAATTACCAAATTCCGTAAATTGGCACTTGTATTTACTCTTATTTTATATTAAAATAATCAAGTAAGTTATATTTTTAACAAATCAGATCAAATAGGAGGATTTTATCATGGCATTTGTTATTGGTGATTCTTGTGTAGCTTGCGGTGCTTGCGAAGCTCAGTGTCCTGTTGGCGCTATCAGCATGGGCGATGGCAAATTCGAAATTGATGCAGCTACCTGCATCTCTTGTGGTGCATGTGCAGGTCAGTGTCCTGTTGGTGCTATTTCCGAAGAATAGGAGCCATTCCAAAGACATCTCTCAAAACGAGAGATGTCTTTTTTTCTTTCCACCTTTTTCTTTTTCCGGTCTAATTCTGTTACTTTTTTTCCGCAAAAGTGCATCCATCCTTTGATAATATTCTTCACTGCGCTTTTCTCTTAGTTTTTCACGCTCAGCTTCCCTCTCCTCCTGACAGAGGAACTGATAGTTCAGTTCCTTGACGATATTCTCCTTAAGCTGTCCGGCCAGCTCCTGATTATTCTCCTGTAAAGCTTCCTTGAATAACTGTTTCAAAAGCCATTGCAGCCTCTTCATCTTCTCATCTGCCGCATCCTTGGCACAAGGCTCTATTTCGCCCTTATGTACAATTTCAATAGCCATCCCTCCTGTTGTACGGGTTTCATCACTTTCTTTGTCTGTAGGGGCCTGAACAGCCTCATTTGAGGATAACACATCCAATTTTCCATCCTTTAAGATCATCTTAATCGCCTTCAATTGCAACCCTCTCTCCTTCATAGATTTAATCTGCAAAAAACGTTCAATATCCTCTTGTGTATAATATCTGTGTCCTGCCTCATTTCTTTTGATCGGCAGTTTCAGCTCCTCTTCCCAGTATCTCAGCACATGGTTTTCCACCTGCACTCTTTTGGCTGCATCTGAAATCAACAAAATCTCTTCCATATGAAACTCCTTTCCTGATACAAAGTTATAAATTTTCCTATGATGAAGGCCTGCTCAATGTATATTGAAGACAAAATACCCATTGGATTTTTCATCAAAATAAAAAGAGAACCTCCCTTATGAAAGTTCTCTTTTGTAAACTATGATATTCTTTTATTTCTCCAAATTTGCGAATTTGGTATATTTTGGCAGCCATGCCAGCTCCACCGTTCCGATAGGGCCGTTTCTCTGTTTTGCAATAATGATTTCCGCGATGTCCTTTTTCTCCGTATCATGATTGTAATAATCATCACGATAAATGAACATAACCACGTCCGCATCCTGCTCGATGGCACCGGACTCACGCAGATCCGACATCATTGGCCGGTGGTCAGGTCTCTGCTCTACAGCACGGCTCAGCTGGGAAAGTGCCAGCACAGGCACTCCAAGTTCCCTGGCAATCCCCTTTAAGGAACGTGAAATCTCCGAAATTTCCTGCTGTCTGGACTCTGAACGTCCGCTTCCTGACATGAGCTGCAGGTAGTCAATGATGATCATGGAAAGATTCTTTTCCAGCTTCAGCTTCCTGCACTTGGTTCTGAGTTCTGCAACCGTGATTCCCGGTGTATCATCAATAAAGAGATTGGATCGTCCGATCACGCCGGCACTCTCAATGAGCTTCTCCCACTCTTCATCATTCAGCTGCCCTGTACGCAGATTTTGTGCGTCCACATTGGATTCCAGTGAAAACATACGGTTAACCAACTGCTCCTTACTCATTTCCAGACTGAAAATTGCTACTGTCTTATTCAGCTTAAAGGCTACATGCTGTGCAATATTCAATACAAACGCGGTTTTACCCATGGAAGGTCTTGCAGCGATCAAGACCAGATCCGAGGGCTGCATTCCTGCGGTCCTGTAATCAAGATCCAGGAAACCGGTCGCAATACCCGTAACAGTTCCTTTCGTTTTGGATGCGGCCTCGATTCTGTCCATGGCATTCATAACAACCTGTCTGATCGGAGTAAAATCCTCTGTATTACGGCGCTGTACCAGCTGAAATACACGCTTCTCCGTATCGTCCAATATATATTCAAGCTCTTCCTTACCTGCATAACAGGTATTTGCTATATCCTCATTTAATCGGATCAATTTACGCAAGGTAGATTTCTCTGCCACAATATTTGCATAATATTTAATATTGGCAGAAGTGGGAACCGCCGTTACAAGATCCCTGACAAATTCTAAAGAGCTTACCTCCGGGGGCACATCCTTTTCCTTCAGACGATCCTGCAAGGTGACCAGATCTACCGGAAAGCCCTTGTCATTCAGCTCCACCATGGTTTCAAATAAAATACCGTATTGCTTATTGTAAAAATCCTCACCTGATATAATCTCCGACGCAACAACAATGGCCTCCCTGTCCATGATCATGGAACCGATGACCGATTGCTCTGCCTCAATACTGTGAGGTAATATTCTTTTCAGTACTGCTTCTTCCATTCTTTCCTCCATGCCAGGGTATATTTGTCCAGATATCCGGCACGCACTCCGTATCAGTTAAATGCTACTACGCTTCGGTTACTTTCACCGTAAACTTACCTGTTACCTGGGGATGAAGCTTTACTGTCACTTCATAACTGCCAAAATTCTTCAGGCTGTCTGCCAAAACAATTTTCTTTTTGTCCAGTTCAATATTATGCTGCTCCTTGAAAGCAGTAACGATTTCTTTACTGGAAACAGATCCAAATGCTCTGCCACCTTCACCGGCCTTCATCTTGACTACTACCTGCTTGGTCTCAAGTACCTGTGCCATTTCCTTTGCAGCATCTAAAAGCTGCTGCGCCTTCTTCTCTTCATTTGCTCTCTGTAATTTCAGATCGTTCATATTCTTGGGAGTAGCCTCTACTCCAATCTTTTTGGGAAGGATGTAATTTCTTGCATAGCCCTCGCTGGCTTCAATGATCTCTCCCTTTTTTCCAAGCTTTTTTTCATCCTGTAAAAGTATAATCTTCATCTTAATACTCCTTTTTCTAAATTTCTCCGTCTTCAAGCATGGAATCAATCACATGCTTTAAGGTACCGATAGCCTCTATCAGGCTGGTTCCCTCCATCTGACAGGCTGCAATGGACATATGTCCGCCGCCTCCCATTCTTTCCATGATGATCTGCACATTGACCTCATCTATGGAACGGGCACTGACATAAATCTTGCCTTGATAATCCGTAAGCACAAAGCTTGCCTTTACACCGCGAATATTCAGTAATTCATTGGCGGCCTGCGCTCCTACAATGGTCGGACTCTGCAGATCTTCATTGGTACATACGGAAATTGCAAAGTATTGCTTATATATTTCAGCCTGACTGACTGCATCCGCCTTTGCTTTATATTCTGCAGCATTTTCACGGAACAGCTTTCTGACACGGGTAACATCTGCACCATTTCTGCGTAAGAATGCAGCAGCTTCAAAGGTCCGCACCCCCGTCTTGCTCATAAAGTTGTTGGTATCGATCATAATACCTGAATAGAGGCAATCTGCCTCCTCTGTACGCATCTTGATATTGTCATAAGTATACTGTAAAATTTCTGCAACCATTTCGCAGGAAGAAGATGCATACGGTTCTACATAGGATAGCGTGGCATTCTCAATAGTCTCCGTACTTCGTCTGTGATGATCCAGAACAACAACTGATTTACAATAGCGAAGCAGATCCGGGCACTCTGTAATAGATGGTTTATTTACATCCACTACCACAAGCACTGCATTATTTCCTGCAAGCTCCAGAGCCTGCTGGCTTCCGACGATCATATCCTCATCATATTCGGGATTATTTTTGAACAGATCTACCATGGGCTGAACAGAGCTGCTGACATCATTTAATACAATATGTGCCTTTCTTCCCAGTGCCTGTGCAATCCGGTAAATACCGACTGCTGCACCGAAGCTGTCCACATCGGCCATTCTGTGTCCCATAACGATCACACGATCCTTTGCCGTAATGATCTCCCGAAGCGCATGTGCCTTTACACGAGCCTTTACACGGGTATTCTTCTCCACCTGCTGGCTCTTTCCGCCATAGTAGGTAATGCTTTCCGGAGTTTTAATAACTGCCTGGTCACCACCTCGTCCCAGTGCAAGATCGATGGCATTCCGGGCAAATTCATAATTTTGTGCATAGGAAAGTCCATCCAAGCCGATACCGATACTCATGGTCACCGCCATTTCATTACCGATATTAACCGTCTTCACCTCTTCTAACAGATCAAACCGGGCCTTCTGCAGCTGGGCTACGGATTTCTTTCTTAATATAATCAGATACTTGTCCTTTTCCAGCTTATTGGCAATGCCATCCACTGCTGAAATATACCTGTTAAGCTTTCTGTCTATCAGCGCGATCAGTAAAGAACGGCGCACCTCTTCTACACTGTTTAAGGCTTCTTCATAATTGTCCAGATAGATCATTCCCACTGCAAGGGACTGGTCATCTACTTCCTTCAATGCAATATGTAAGGCAGTTTCATCAAATAAATATACTGCAATCAGATATCCGTCATAGCCTTTTGCATCGATCATATCACTGTGCTCCGCCATTTCCCTTAAGGATATCTTTCTGAACTTGGCGATGTATTCACGTTCCTCATACAAAAGTTCATATTGTGTTTCTGATACACCTCTGTCATCCGGCAGTCTGTCACGGGTAATCGTCGGGAACAGAGATGTAATAGACTTATTATATCCCTTGGGCTGATGCACAACATTTTCAAAAGAAGCATTCGTCCAAATGACCTTGCCGCTGTCATCTAACAGGGCATAGGGAATGTCCAGCTCTCTAAGGAGTCTTTTCTGGATCTGTCCGTATTCTGTGGCAAAACTGATCAATTCATTCATGATCAGCGGCTTATTATAGAAATATAGGGATAATGTAATTGCAAAATAGAACAGGGTAAATCCACCGACAATAATTCCTGCCGTAAGATTCACGATACTTACCGCTACAGACACGACACATAATAATATTCCCAAATATATGGTGAAATTCAAATAGGTCCGAATATGACCTTTGATTCTGATATGCTTTTTCATACATTACCTCTCGTCCGCTTCCGGATCATACAAAATATTCATTCCAAAATATATAACACGTTTGGTAAACTCTAAGGATTATTATACCAAATCTACCGCAACTATGCCACTACATTATTTAGGAATTTCTTGTAACATCATACATCTTCTTCCCACTTTTTGTCGATGTCCGATTCCCTGATATGCAAAAAACCGGCTATCTTCCGATAGCCGGTCCATGTTTAAATCTGATTAATCCTGAACGTAAGGCATCAGAGCTACGTGACGTGCTCTCTTGATTGCTACAGTAAGTGCTCTCTGATGCTTAGCGCAGTTTCCGGTGATACGACGAGGAAGGATCTTGCCTCTCTCAGATACGTATCTCTTAAGCTTGTTTGTATCCTTGTAATCAATTACATTATCTTTACCACAGAATACGCAAACTTTCTTTCTTCTGCGGATTCCGCCTTTTTTTCTCATTGGAGAATCGGATTTCTCTGCTTTGTTAAAAGCCATGGTCAGTGCCTCCTATCTTTAAAAATCAACAATTAGTTAAACGGTAATTCTTCATCGATTCCATCCGGAATGTTCATGAAGCCATCTCCTGCACCACCCGGTGCCGGTCTGTTAAAGTTACCACCGGTGAATCCAGCTTCGCTGCCGGAGGATGCATTCTTGCTTTCTGCAAACTCCTGCTCTTCTACAACAACCTCTGTGGTGTAAACTCTCACACCATCCTTATTGGTGTAGCTGCCGGTCTGAATACGTCCTGTCACAGCAATCTTGGTTCCCTTGCGGAAATATCTCTCTGCAAACTCACCCGCGCGTCCAAATGCCACACAATTAATGAAATCAGCTGACTGCTCCTCATTATTGCTTCTTGCCATTCTGCGGTCAACTGCAAGTGTATATCTTGCGATTGCCAATGGGGTCTCGCCCTGTGAATATCTCACTTCCGGATCCCTTGTTAAACGTCCCATAAGAATAACTTTATTCATATTTATCTCGCTTTCTATTATGCCTCGTCCTGTCTAACGCATAAGTATCTGATAACATTGTCCATAATGCGAACGCGGCTTTCAATTTCCGCAGGAGCAGTGCTTTCAGCTTCGAATCTGATAAAGTAGTAGAAAGCTTCTTTCATCTTCTGAACTTCGTAAGCAAGTCTCTTCTTGCCCCATTCATCTACTTCTGTGATGGTACCGCCAAATCTTTCAACAAGAGCTTTACATCTGTCAACAACTGCAGCTCTTTCATCATCTTCGATTTTAGCGCTAACAACAACGCATAATTCGTACTTGTTCATTATAGTTACCTCCTTTTGGTCTCTGGCCCTCGTCTGTATCGAGAGCAAGGAATTAATATATCACAAGGTGATATGATAGCATACTTTCCTTGTAAAATCAAGCATTTTTTTGTTTTTTATTGTACTTTCGGAAGTACTTCTTTTACGTTTTTTTCAAGCATCCTTCGTGCTATCATGATCTGATGTCCGCAGCCCAGACACTTGAGTCTGAAATCCGCTCCTATACGCAGCACTTCCCATTCTCTGCTTCCGCAGGGATGCTGTTTCTTCAGTTTTAAAACATCTCCAACCTGAATATCCATAACCGCACCTCACATATATCTACTAATACTATATCAAAAAATTCTTATTTCCACAACAAGAAAACCGCACCTTCTTATAAGAATGTGATATACTATAAGAATAGAATCGAAACCGTAAACATTTCAATTATGAGGAGGTATATGTATGTCAAAAGAAACAGAAGCCTTTCAGAAGATCATTGAGGCCAATCAGAATATCGTCTTTTTCGGGGGAGCCGGTGTATCCACCGAAAGCGGTATCCCGGATTTCAGAAGTGTGGACGGATTATATAACCAGCAATATGATTATCCCCCCGAAACGATCCTCAGTCACAGCTTTTATCGCAGACATCCTGATGAGTTTTACCGCTTCTACCGCAATAAAATGCTTTTCCCCCATGCAAAGCCCAATGCTGCACACATTGCCCTGGCAAAGCTGGAGAATATGGGAAAGCTTCATGCAGTTATCACACAGAATATTGACGGACTTCATCAGGCAGCGGGCAGCAAGAATGTTTTCGAGCTTCACGGCAGCGTACATCGCAATTACTGCGAAAACTGTCATGCTTTCTTTGACCTGGAATATATGATGCAGACCAAGAATGTTCCCATCTGTCCCCATTGCGGCGGAATGATCAAGCCGGATGTGGTTCTTTATGAAGAGGGGCTGGATCAGAATATCCTGAACGGAGCTATTGCACACATTCACAATGCTGATGTTCTGATCATTGGCGGCACCTCCCTGTCCGTATATCCTGCAGCCGGCCTGATTGATTATTTTAAAGGGGATCAGCTGATCGTCATCAACATGTCTCCAACCTCCAGGGATGCCCATGCTGATCTTCTGATCAAAGAGCCTATCGGACAGGTATTTTCTTCATTAAAGCTGTAGGCAGTGTTTTTTCCACTAAGGTTATAAAGAGGATTGACTTTCCCGCTTTACCGTAAAGTTTACTTGCATCATCCGGATATACAGTACAGTAAAAATGGCCATATAAAAATCTGTGCAGTCGTTATGACTGCACAGATTTTTATTTCTTCTCTATTTTCTTTAATACCATGGCACATCTTGCCGGCAAATAACAGGGGAAACCTATCCATCCGCCCGGTGTGGTTTTTGCTTCATACAGATATTCCCCATCCACACGGTCGCATCCACCAAACCTGCTGTCGTCCGTAGAAAGAATTACCTGATATGTACCCTCTTCTCCTACCGGGATGAAGTATCCTTCAAAGGATTTCTCCGGATTGAAATTAAATGCAAATACAAGCTTTCCCTTCGTATAGATGATCATCTTGTCCTTCTGGTGCATCCATCGACATTCGGCAGACTTCTTCAGAACACGTTCCCGGCGTATCATATGTATCATTTCTTTGTCAAAATCATTCAACTCACAATAGCGCAGATTATTATTATCTACCAAATTCCACTGTCTTCTGCAGTAATGGTAGCTCCAACCGTTGCCCTCTCTGGGGAAATCGATCCATTCCGGATGTCCGAATTCATTTCCCATAAAATTCAGATAACCCTCACCGGCTACCGTAGCTGTCAGAAGGCGGATCATCTTATGTAATGCAATTCCCCTGTCTATAAC